>DXUR01000899.1 GCA_019417795.1 Clostridiales bacterium
ATTCGTTCAGTCGTGTTTTCTACCGGTGGCAAATTGTCAATTTGACAGTTTGCCACCTGCGTGTACTGATTGCCATGGTTTCCCCCACGAGTGGATTTTTCAGAGTGATACTGCTTTCCAATCAGAAACTTTTTCTGCTCGGGTGTCAGATTCCGACGACCCAGCTGATGTTTGCAGATCCATGCCAGAACATCTTCACGGGTTTCGCAGGTGCAGGAAATCGAACGGGTGGTATAAGGAATTTCCGGGTGCTGCTGGAGAATCTTATAGCGATTATGACCATCAACAAGAATGTTGCCCCAGACGATCAGGGGAGACAGGACTTCGCCCTCTGAAAGGATGTTTTCTTCCAGTTGCTGAAATTCTTCATCGGTCAATGCAGGAATCTGAGATTGAAATTCGGAGTCGATGATAAATTCAAACTTGTTTTTCTTCATGGGCAAAATCTCCTTTCAAAAATTTATTGGTAGTTCAGCCGTTATCCCCGCATGGCTTTCCTGCCCCCTTCCGGCGGCGTCTTCCGGCTCTCCCTTGCGGGGTCATGGCCGGGTATCCCATGCAGACGGTCATTCGGTTCTCAAGGTTCGATGAAGGCTTGTAGAAAGCATATCACAATCAAACAAGTGTTTTTAGGACGTATCAGGTCCGGTTTTGAGTGGGTAAACCGGACATAGTAGGTCCGGTTCTTGTGAACTGCTCTGGACAGAGCATACCATAAAATTGCTCGATTTTTTAGGAAGTGATACTTCCGCTTTTTGCCTTCAAAACCGGAAGTAATAGTTCCGATTTTGTGCAATATTGAATGAATCAACGCTGATTTTTCTAAAACAATTTTTTTGAGAGAAAATTTGCTTGTTCGGCGTCTGCTAAGATACGCAGTCGGCACAGTTTATGTGCTGAATATCGGGTTTGGGCGAAGTCCAACAAGTGTTTTGAAGCTGGATTTGTAAAATCGAATTCAAAAATTGCGAGATGGTACCGGCTCGCCCTGCTTGCTGCGGATGCAAACACGAAAATTTTCTGAGCAGAAAAACAACCGTCCGCTTCAAGTTGAACTTGAAAACGGACGGTCCTGATTACAAAACGATTTTCAAATTTGGAAAGCACCTTGAGAGGTTTCATAGCACCCGCAAGCAGTGCGCCGTGGTACCACGGCACGATTTTTGAATCCGATTTCTAAAAATCAAATTCAAAATGCTTGTTGGGCTGTGCCCAAACCCCTTGCGTTCTGCATCCGATGGATGCAGGCTGCGCATTTTTGCAAAATGCTTTTTAATCTGAGTGCCGATGCCTGTGGTATCGGCACTTTTTGCACAGATGGATTTCCGGAAGCAGAAAATAGTGCTATGCAGCACATCCGGGATTGTGCTATACTTGATT
>DXUR01000009.1 GCA_019417795.1 Clostridiales bacterium
TTTTCAATTTAGGACAGTTAATTTTATCGTCCTATTAAAGTATAGCCCTCCGGGGCAAGCTCCAGCGCGGTAGTGGTTTCACCAAAGCGGCTTGCCCAGCAATCGAAGTGGCCCATACCCATCTCTTGCAGCCGGTCATGCTGCAAATAGCGCTGGATGGTGTAAAGCTCTGTCATGGAGTTGGAAACCGGGGTGCCGGTGGCAAACACCACGCCGCGCCCGCCGGTCAGCTCATCCATGTAGCGGCACTTGGAGAACATATCCGAGGATTTCTGCGCATCGGTGGTAGAAAGCCCTGCCACGTTGCGCATCTTCGTATAGAGGAAAAGATTTTTATAATTGTCCGACTCGTCCACAAACATCCTGTCTACGCCGAGCTGTTCAAAGTAAATCACATCATCCTTGCGGTCGCTGGCTTGCAGCTTTTTCAGCCGCGCCTCCAGCCCCTTTTTCGTGCGCTCCAAGCTCTTGATGGTAAAGCTGTTGCCGCCTGCGAGCTTGGTATCCTGAATGCCATCGGTGATTTCCTCAATCTGCTGGTGAAGGAGCTGTTCCTGCCGCTCCGGACTGATGGGGATACGCTCAAACTGGCTGTGGCCGATGATAACGGCGTCATAGTCGCCGGTGGCGATACGGGCGCAGAATTTCTTGCGGTTGTGGGTTTCAAAGTCCTTCTTGGTAGTGACAAGGATGTTTGCCGAAGGGTAGAGCCGCAGAAACTCAGACGCCCACTGTTCCGTCAGATGGTTTGGCACAACAAAAATGGATTTCTGGCACAGTCCTAACCTCTTGGATTCCATCGCAGAGGCTACCATTTCAAAGGTTTTTCCCGCGCCGACCTCGTGTGCCAGCAGCGTATTCCCGCCGTACAGCACATGGGCGATGGCGTTTTTCTGATGCTCTCGGAGGGTGATTTCCGGGTTCATACCGGAGAAAACGATGTGGCTGCCGTCATACTCGCGGGGACGAGTGCTGTTCATTTCCTCGTTGTATTGCCGTACCAGCGTTTCGCGCCGCTCCGGGTCTTTCCAAATCCAGTCCTTGAACGCATCCCGGATAAGCTGCTGCTTCTGCGCGGCAAGGGTGGTTTCCTTGGCGTTGAGGACACGGCGCTCCCGTCCGTCTGCATCCTCAATGGTATCGTAGATACGAATGTCGCGGAGGTTCAGCGCATCCTCCAGCAGCCGGTAGGCGCTGGCGCGGTCTGTGCCATAGGTGGTGAATGCCGCCACGTCGTTGTAGCGCACCATGCTCTTGCGGGAAACCTGCCATTCTGCGGTGTACGGGACATAGCTGATCTCGATCTGTCCGCGCAGATAGCGAGGCGTTTCAAAGGTTTCATACATGAATTGCTCGATGTACTTCTTATCAAGCCATGTCACACCCAGCCGCACCTCAATCTCGCTGGCTTCAAGGTCTTTCGGCTGGGCAGCAATCAGGGCGTCCACATTCCCGGCAAAGAATGGGTCGTGCGCTGCTACTCGCTGCGCGGTGCGGAGCTTCTGCCGGACGTTGCCGGAGAGATATTCGTCCGCCGTCTGCCAGCCCTTCGCCCAATGCTCGCCGCCGTCCTGCAAGTCAAACGGGCCGCTGTTGGGTTCCTTGTAAATGACACCCTTCAAATCCTCAACGATCTGCGGGATTTTCTCGCTGCCGCCCATGAGGGAGGCCATAAAATCGAGATCGACGCAGGCTTTTTCTCCGATGCAGACAGCAAGGGCTTCGCTGGCGGTATCCACAGAATCTACGCTGCGCTGCTGCTTGATAGTGCGCTTGTGGAACATATCCGCCTTGCGCTCCAGCTTTCCGTCGTCGTCCAGCACTTCCAGTGAACACAGGAGGTAGTAAGAGGAATCGTCAGAGAACGCAAGACGGTTCGCACGGTCATTGATCAGGCCGTGTTGTGCGGAGAACGCATCATAGAGGCGGTTTAGCTCGGCCTGCGCTTCCTGAATCCGGCTTTCTGCGCTGTACTCGTCCATTTGCAGGGCAATCAGCTCATTCACGCAATCCCGCAGCGCGACCATGCCCTTGACACGCTCGGCGGCGGTGGCGTTCAGCTCCGGTTTGACCATGCGGCTGTTTTCCCGGTAGTACACCTCGCCGTCCACCACGGTGTAGGAGTAGTTTTTCACATTGGGGTCTGCGGGGATGGACGTGTCGATCTGTTCGCCCTCGCCCAGCTCTGGCAGTTCCGCCTCCTGATAGGTGCCGCGAATGTTTTTCACGGCATCATGGAGCTGATCTGCAAGCGCCAGCCCCTCAATGGGGACAACGGTGAAATCCTGCTTGCCGTATTGGGTGCTTTCGGAGGTCTGCCTGCCTAAAATCATCTCCGGGTGGTCAACAAAATAGCGGTTGATGGCAAAGCCATCCTCGTTCTGGCCGAGGTGTACCCAATCCGGTTCGATCTCAATGGGACGGTCACGCTTTTGGAGAAAGAGAATGTCCGAAACCACATCCGTACCGGCGTTGGCGCGGAACGCATTGTTGGGCAGACGAATGGCACCCAGCAGCTCCGCCCGCTGCGCGATGTACCTGCGGACTTCGGGCGATTGCTTGTCCATCGTGTAGCGGGAGGTCACAAACGCGATCACGCCGCCCGGACGCACTTGGTCGAGGGTTTTGGCAAAGAAGTAGTCGTGAATGGAAAAACCGAGCTTGTTATAAGCCCGGTCATCTACCTGATATTGTCCGAACGGGACGTTGCCCACGGCGAGGTCGTAAAAGTCTTTTCTGTCCGTTGTTTCAAAGCCCGCGATGGTAATGTCCGCCTTGGGATAAAGCTGCTTGGCAATACGTCCGGTGATGCTGTCCAGCTCCACGCCGTAGAGCTTGCTGCCCTGCATCTGCTCCGGCAGCAGGCCAAAGAAGTTACCCACGCCCATAGATGGCTCCAGAATGTTGCCAGTCTGGAAGCCCATATTGCCGACCGCTTCATAGATTGCCTTGATGACGGTGGGGCTGGTGTAGTGGGCGTTCAGCGTGGACGCTCTGGCCGCAGCGTATTCCTCCGGGGAGAGTGTGGCGTACAGCTCTGCAAACTCGTCAGACCAGTTTGGCTTATTCTCGTCGAAGGCATCCGCAAGACCGCCCCAGCCCACATAGCGGGAGAGGATTTCCTGCTGCTCCGGGCTGGCCTGTAAGCCCTCAAACTCCAGCTCTTGCAGGAGTTGGATAGCCGCCATATTTGCCCGAAACTTTGCTTTTGCGCCGCCGACGCCGAGGGCATCATCGGTGATGTGGAAATTCTGCGCGTCGCGGTGGCTTGCCGCCTTGAAGTCAGCGTAAGCGGCCTGCTCCGCAGCGGCAACGCTGGGAAAGCCCTGCCACTCGCCGTCAACGGGGATAGATACCGCAGGACGGTGTGCGGGAGGCTCGTCGATCTCAGCCTGTGAGATGGCATCATCAAAATCAGGCACAAACTCGCCCATTTCCGAAAGCGCCGCTCGGCCTTCATGCTCCAGAATCAGAGCTTCTTCACTCATGGTGGGAGGTTCAGGCTCGACAGGTTCCGCAGAGGGCGGGTCATGCTCCGGTTCCGGGATGTGCAGCGTTTGAATTTCTATGTCGTAGGGCAAGTGCGTTTTCTCGGCAGGATAGAACGCGACGGGTTTGGTGACAGGCTGCGGCTGCTCCCGTTCCTGCTCTTCAACAAACGAGCGTATAAACGCAATGTGTTCAGCGCGGAAGATGGGAAAGCCCTGCCTGTTTTGAAAAGTCACATCGCGCAGAGATACTTCATCCGTGCCGAAATTTACGCTGTCAATGACAAACTTCCGTCCGTCAATCTCCAGCTCCATGCCAATGGGGATATACTCCTTGGCATCGGCCTCGTTGATAACATCATAGCCGTCGGTTTCATTTGGCTGCGCAAACACGAAGCTGTGTCCATGCTCCAGCAGCCGCTTTGCGGCGCTTGCCCATTGTCCAAAATCATAGCCGGTCACAGCGGTTTCGCCCATACCGGGAATATCGCGTTGCAGCAGGCGGCGATTCAAAGCGCTGGCGGCTCGTTTTGCATCCGCGCCATAAAAAAGCAGCCGTTCTCCGACACGGACACCGATGAGCTTTTCGGGATGCTCTGCACGAAGCGCCTGATATGCCGAAATATTCGGCGCAAGCTCACGACCCTGATCTGCAATTCGTGTGAGGACAGCAGAAACCGGTTCGGTTCTGTGTTCCGGATCGTGATTGCTCTCGCTGGAGGATGAAACGACGCTGAGATGCGCGACAGTTTCATCTGCGGAATCAACATTATAGAGCTTACCATCAATTTCCACGCGCTGCCCCATAAGGTTTTGAACCGCTTGCGGCGTCTCAGGGGTTGGCTGTTCTGTGTGCTGCGCCGCAATGACGCGCTGCGGCTCCGGTTCAGAAACCTCGAAATATCTGGTGTCGAGATAGCGTTCAAAGGAATTGCGGTCGATGCTGACAGGTTCCTGTCCGGGTACGTTCGGTAACGTGTGCCAGACGTGATCTTCATCTACACGCGCGATAACGCCGACTGCTGCTATGTGGTCTAACTCTATGGATGAAATGCGATCTCCAATATGATAGGTATAGCCAAGCGGTGTTGTAAACGCCGGAGGGGATAGCTCAATTCCCATATCCCGTTTGATGCCATCCAAGTAAGCAATGGCGTTATTCTGTTCTGCAAAGCGGAGCATTTGTTCCCCATCTCCGCAGAACCGTTCCAACACCTCATCCCAAATGCCGGTAATTCCGCCCTCGCCGGGATGCAGACGAATGGAGTATCGGTCAGGTGAAAATAACCGCAGTCGCTCATTCTCATCGTAAAATTTATTCTCTCGGATGAGCTGTGCCAACCGCCGCTGTACCTGCGCCCATGTGAGCGTCACCGGCTCGGCGTTTCCTACATGGATATACATAGGAGTTTTGCTATCTTCCCAGCCATATTTTGCAGCCAGCCATGCGGCGGTGCTGCGTTCTCGCCCATGCGCCTGCATATATAGTGCGACTTCCTGCTTGCCCTTTAGGTTGTTGTGCCAATCCAGAAGCGCGTTGTCAATGTCCTCCTGTGTGATCTGATAGGGAGAGGGTGCGACCGTCGCTGCCAGCGTGGGATATAGTTCCTCCAAAAGCTCCTGATGCAGCCGGTTATGGAACGCGGGCATATCAAAGTACAGGCGGACAAGCTGGAGATCATCAGATGCCGTGACAATACGACGGATAGCGTCCGCACCCTCCAGATAAGCGTTCTGGCGGTCTGAATTGCGGCAGGCATTGACAAAAGCCGTATCTTTGGAAAGCGCGTTGCCAACGGTCAGCTTGTACCCGTCAAACAGCTCCCGTACCGTGGGCTGCGTCACATCGGCGGCAGGATCATGGAACACGTTTGAACCGTCAGCGCCAAACTCCGTTTCCTGTACGTCGATGGAGGCTTCTGCTTCATGGTCAATAGAGCGCAGCGTGTAAATGTGGCGCTCACCCCTAAAGTCTGACGCTTCGGCAATCGTCACGTCGTACTTATCGCGCAATTTCTCCACATACATCTCTAAATTGTTCGACGGAAGGCCACACATTTCCACACGGCCAGCGCCGGGGATATTGCGGGTGGTCAGGTTCATATCCAGCAGCTCCACCGCCTGTTTTGCGTCCTCACCGTACATTTCAAAGAAATCCCCCACCTGAAACAGCACGATGTTGTCCGGGTGGGCTTCCTTGATGGCGTTATAGCTGTCGTAGGCGGTGTTTCGCACCACATCCTGTGCCTGCGCCTTATCATAAAGTGCCTGTTCGTCTGGCGTAAAATAGCGGTTCATCCGAATCAGCTCAGAGATACGCGAAGCGACCTTGTTCCAATTCATCTGAACATCTGCACAGCCCGCTTTTTTCAGCGTGATGCCCTTGCTGCCGTGATCTTCATAGCTGCCGCTTTCTCTGGATACGGCATGGGTATGCCCGCCGATGCCGTACTCCTTTTTCAGAAAATCGGCATTCTCCTTGGGGGTGTGCGAAGTCTGGAAAAACGCATAGATGCGGGTCTTTCCACCCTCAAAACTGCTCCCGTTTGCAAGAGAAGCCGAAATTTCATCTTCGGTGATAAACCTGCCGGTTGCTGGAATAGCCGCCATATCGGAACGGAATTCCTTTCGTGGAAGGGACAGATCTTCCAAACGTGTGAGAAGTGCCTGCGACTTGTGGTAATGGAAGCGCAGCAGCGCACGGTTTTCGCGGTAGGCGTCCATGAATACCTTGTATTCCGACAGGAGCCTATCTCGGAACGCCGGATTCAGCAGATCGTCCGTCAGACGCTCCGTTTCCTCTGGAAAGCTGGTGCTATGGATATTACCCAAGCAGGACAGATACCCCAGCGACTTTGCTTCATCCGAGAAATCGTGATAAAGGTTCCAGACATCCACAGCAATACCCAGCCGCTCATAGCGCGGGGCTTCCGTGACCTCAAGATTGGTGGCAAATGCGCCGCCGTCCAGAAGCTCCTCAATACGCTCCGCCGCATCTGCCCAGCCTATCACTTGGGCAGAACGAAGATAGCGAGAGGTATCTCCGGTTGCAATATGGATACCATCGTCCCCGTACCATGCGGAAAGCCTGCCGTTATCCGTAATCAGGCCGTTGCCGCCGTAGTAAAGAGCTTTCAGAAATGCCGCGCGATCCTCTAAAGGTTTTTGCTTGGAGAATTCCGCAGCAATTTTCGTCCGCGCTGCATCCGCATTACCGCCCGCGCGCAGGATGTGGTCAATATCATCCTGAGAAATGAACATAGAAAAAGCGGAGGGTGTTACACTCTCCGCTTCTGCGATGAATTGAATTTGTTCTGCCTCTGAGGGGAAGAAGGACATCTGTGCCCCAGCAGGGGCATCGAACATATTTAGCTGAACACCAGTTCCGTGAGGATCGTTTCCTCGGCCTGCGCTTTCAGCGTGTTCATCAGCCCTACCCACTTCATCGGGTCGCTGGCTTTCAGCGATTCCGTCACGCCCGCCAACTTCATCAGCTCCGGCATCATCTGTTCCAGCCGGTTGTTCGCTGCCTCGTCGATCTCCCGCAGATGGGGGTACAGCTTCTCGGACAGCAGCAGGCTGTTCCACAGCACCGGACGATGCTCCTTCAGGTAATTCTTCCGCATCCTGCCGTACTTGCCCAGCGGGGTTTGCGGCTGCTCGGTCAGGCTCAGGTCGGGAATCAGATAATCTCCGCTGCGGGTATAGGTCAGTTCGCTCATGGCTTTCGCTCCTTTCCGCGATTTTCTCGCGCTCATAATTCTTGATGGTGACTTCGATCTGCCGCAGCACCAGCTCGCTGGACTGGCTGATGGCCGTTCCAAGAGCGGCGACGGTCTGCGGGGTGTTGAAATCAAAGACGTTCAGAAAATCCTCATGCTCGAAGTATTCTCCCGGCTGCATCCCACAACGGGACAGCAGCGCATAGGTGGTGCTGACAACGGCGGCATTCCGAAAAGCGGCTCCGATGTTGAACTCATCATAGTCCTCCAAAAAGGAACCGTCAACGATGCCGACAATATCGCGCCGGTTGTCGTGCCAGTATTCATCTACAAGCTGCGCCGCCACACGCTCCAACTGATCGGCAAGCCCGTTTTCACCGGAAACGTCGAAGCGCTGCTCCAGCGCCGCAGATACCACCCCACGATGCTCCTGCCGGTATTCCCAAAGATACGGGCGGCGAGAGTTCTCGCCGCCGCTGGTGTCGGAAACATCAAATACATATCGGAGTTTGGGTTGGTCGCTGCTGGTATCCACAAGGGCGATGCCCTTGCTGCCTCGTCGCACATACCGGCGCATATGCTTATTCCAGAGGTCGTATTCCGCGCAGGCCGTGGCCTCCGGGCGCTGGGCGAAGATCATGAGCTGCTCGTTGTAGGGGTACTTATACAGCCTTGCGGCGGTGGTCAGAAATGCCGTCCACTTCTGGTAGCTTCCCGTGATCTGCTCCGCCGTGCGGTCTGCCATCTGCGCATAGAGCTGTACTTTACTCGGCATCCATATCCTCCTTTTCAAAATCGGGGAACAGGTCAAGCGCGTCATATTCCGCGTCGCTCATCCTGCGCAGCTTTGCGATGGCGCTGTCCGTCAGATCCCGCAGCTCCGTTTCATCCGCAGCGAGGTAGCCGCGCATTTCCTCCAGCGCCGCGATCAAGCCCGTGCGGGTGCCGGTGTTGTAGAGGCTCATAAGCTGCCGTTCTTCAAATGTGATGTTCATATCAAAGCTCCTTTTCCGCGCTCTTTTTCGACGCTGTTTTGTGTGGACGTTCCTGAACAGGCTGGTTCTTGAGCTGCTCCAGCACGGAGGGCTTGCGTTCACCGGCATCCCGTTCCCGGTGGGCAGCCGCCGCCAAATCCATCAGGGAGATGGACATACCGGCCTTGACCTGTGCCTCAAGATTGGCAACGGTGGGCTGTTTGGAGCCGTTATTGATAATGCCGTCGATCATGCCGTAATCGTCCTCCATCGACATTTCGGCGGCTTTCAGGTAATTCTCCGGCTTCTGAAAAGCGGGCAGCTCCTGAAATCCAATGCTGTCACAGTAGTGATAGGATACCTTGCCGTTCTGTTTCAGCGCAACGATGTCGCTGACGGAGAGGCTGTGTCCCACAAAATCGCCGGGGCGCTCGTCGTTGAAAATGTAGTAGAAGTTTTCAAGGATTCTGCCGGTATCATCGTCCGGGTACACCTCACGGGTATAAATGGCTTCATAGTTGGCCGGGTCAGGCGGTGCGGCCAGACTGCCGAGGCTGGCAAAACGCAGCTCGACCGGCGCGTCCCGGCGCAGTTGATAGATCGCCATAGAATCGGTGGGGCTGTTCAAAAAGCGCTGTTCCACATCGCGGGGCGGGATATGGCCTTTGACCGCATCCCAATCCGGTTGTGTGATCCCGAACATTCCGTCATGCTTGATGATGTCCTCGGCCTCAAAAACCATTTCTTCGGCGTTGTCGGGATGGAGCATATAAACCGTGATGTCATGCTCCAGCAGCTCCAGCGCCCGGTCTTTGGAAAGCGGGAGCATATCGCCGTCCAGATACCCATAGCTGCGCATATCGTCCACCGTCAGCGTGGGGTCGGGCATCGGGGTGGCCTGTTCCAGCTCTGGCGAAGTTGGAAGTGTGCCTGCGGCACGAGAACCGGCCTCCTCGTGAACAACCTGATTGTCGTCCGATGACAATTCGAGTGAGTACAAAATCCCTGCAAACTTGTTTGACAAAACTTCAAACGGCACGGTCTTATCATAGCCATGTGTTTCGCAGATACGAATCGCAGCCGCCAAAAGAAAGTTTACATCATCGTCATGTACTGTTCCGCTTTCCAGAAGGTGTAGAGTGTCCTTGTCGTAAAGTTCATAGGCATATTTTGCACCATCTTCTGTTATGCGAAGATGCTTGCTCCCACCATCAACCGCATACCAACGCTCATTAGCGTCGAGTTCCTTTAAGGAAGTGTGACTTTTCTGAAATGCCTCAACTTCCAACAGCAGCTCATTCGCTCTGTGCGCGTATTCATCGCTCTGCTCAAGTGTTTCGGACAGGAAGCCTTTTATCTCATCTGCTCCTGTCAACAGATCTTCGTAGAAATGCTGGAGGCAATCTTCCTGACTTGCAAATTCGCTGAGAAAGGCAAGGCCATTCGCATCGAGATACAGCTCTGAAATGCTTTTTGCCAAGTCAGCCGCAGACATATTGCTGTTCTCTTTTAATTGGCTTTCCGCTTGCTCGGATTTCTCCACAGAAATGCCGCGCTCCCTGCAAATCTCCGCAAAATGCCGGTCAATGTCCGTAATCAGCTCGGAAGCCGTCTTGTTGATGGTTTCCAGACTGGCGCGAAGCTCTTTCAGCTCCTTGCCCTTTGACCATGTGGCGATATAGCCGAAGCTGTTTTCTCCCGTTTCAATGCCGTAATACTGGCAGACCGCATAGGAGATGCTTTCGGCCTCGACCTCCTCGGTGTTGCGACTCTTTTCTCCGGGGACAAGGATCGTCTCACCATCGTCCGCAAGCTCTGTCATGTGTTCATAGTCGTGGAGCTTGGCGTGAGCAATCTCATGGACGGCGGCGCATACCGTCTGCACCTCACTCATACCGGCGCGGATGGTGATGCTCTGCGCCTTAATGCTGAAAAAGCCATCTGTGTCATGCGCAACGGGCTTTATCTCTATCGGAACGGGAGAAGCGCGGCGCAGCGCCTCCATGAAAACCTCATACTGCTGCACATTGCCGCTCAGATCAGCGGCAAGCTGGGGCAAGGGCTTTCCCGCAGTCTGTGACACATCAAAGACGGATACCACCTTGAACATAGGGATTCGGATTTCCTTTTCCTCAATGATGGCCTTGCCATCCGCATCCAGCACCGGCGCATTGGTTTCCGGGTCGGTCTTGATTTCCTCGACCTTTTTCTTATAGGGAGTAGGAGCGATGATGCGGATACCTTTTTCGCCTTTCAGGACGTTCCTGCCGAACTGATCGCGCCACTTGTTGAAGCCCGCCACATGGGTGGCGTCGGGGCGCTGCATATAGATGAGCATGGTGTTGTTGACCGAGTAGCGGTGAAAGCGGCTCATGGTGGCAAGGTACTTCCGGTACTTATCGCTCTCGAACAGCTCCTTGATGCCGTTTTCGATGCTGTCAACGATTTCCCGCATCCGGTCTTTGTTGGTTTGCTTTTCAGCCATGATGAACTCCTTTCAAAAAATAGCGCCCCTGCGCAGAAGAAAACACATCCTGCACAGGGACAATTCTCCGCAGATAGATGTTGTTTTCGGGCTTGCGGATAGAATGTCTCAGCCCCTTGGGATTCCGCATGGAAAAAGCCTTGCAGCATGGGGCTTTTTCGGCCTCTATTTGCGGAGGTTCCAGTATTGTTCACGCTTCCGTTTGGCGTCCTGCTTTCGGCGCTCCTGCTTGGCGCAGACCGGGCAATACTTGGCGCGGTTGGAGGAAGAATAGACCGGCTTGCCGCAGATGGCGCAGCACTTTCCCGGCCTTTCCCGCATCACGTCGGCCAGCAGCTCGTGGTCAGCGGGAAGCACCGCGTTTCGGAACCAGTTGCACAGCAGCGAGTAGGAAATACCCTGTACGCAGACGCAAGGCTCTCCATCATCCAGCGCAAGGCAGTTGCCGTGATCGTAGTTACAGCAGAGCTTCCGAATGAGCTTCTTGGAGCGGCGGAGCTGCTTGTGATCCATACGCGGCGCATCAGCCATTGTCGAACACCAGCTTATAGCCCGTGCGCTGCCCATCGTCCTCCAGAAGAACAACGGCATCGTAGGTCTTTCCGGTCTTTTCGGAGTAGCAGCCTTTCAGCGGGGCGCGGCCATTTTTCAAAAGCGCGGCAGCGAGGGATTTTGTCAGCGCCTTTTTCTTGGCAGTGAAAAAGCAGCTGTTTTTCCAGAGAACAAAGGAGCAGGAACGGTTTTCGCAGAAAAAGCCCTTATGCGATTCCGTTACCTCGGCCCCGCAGCGGGGACACTTGCCGACCACCCCGCGCCCGGAGGGGAACAGGACTTCCGCACCGGGGATGGGCTTGTAGGTCTGCACCAGCTCATTCAGCATGGCAGCGATCCCGTCCATGAAGCTGTCCGGGGCGATTTCGCCGCGCTCGATCTCTTTCAGGCGGTGTTCCCATTCGGCGGTGAGCTGCGGCGACTGGAGCTGTTCGGGCAGGACGGTGATGAGCGCCGTGCCGGTGGAGGTGGGCAGCAGATTTGTGATCTTCTTGGACTTCCTGCGCTCCACAAAACCGGAGGACACCAGCTTTTCAATGATACCGGAACGGGTCGCCGGGGTGCCAATGCCCTTGCGCTCGGCATCATCAGGCATATCCTCCTTGCCCGCGTTCTCCATCGCGGCCAGCAGCGTGTCCTCGGTGAAGTGCTTGGGCGGCGTGGTTTTGCCGGTCTTGACCGATGCGGCAGATACGGAAAGCGTCTGATTCTCCGTTACCACCGGCAGCGCAGACGCTGCCTCTGCCTGCTCCTGCTCATAGCGCTTCCAGCCGGGAGCAAGAACGGTTTTGCCCTTGGCGGTGAAGCTCTGACCGGCACAGTCCACCGTAATGACCGTTTCCGCGTAGCGGTGGGGTTCATCCACCGCACGAAGCAAGCCCTTTGCCGCCAGCTTCAGCACCTCGCGCTCACCCAGCGGCAGAGAGGCCATGTCTACCTTTCCCGCGCTGATGGTGGGGACGATAGCGTGGTGATCGGTGACTTTTTTGCTGCTGCACACCTGTTTGGCGCAGATGGTCGGCGGCTTGTCCATGCCGCAGACAGCGGCAGCGGCGGCAACAAGGCCGGGGACGCTGCCCTCCATATCGTCGGTCAGGAAGCGGCTGTCGGTGCGCGGGTAGGTACAGAGCTTCTTTTCATAGAGCGCTTGGAGATAGTCGAGGGTCTGCTGGGAGGTATAGCCGAGAACACGGTTGGCGTCGCGCTGGAGGGAGGTCAAATCGTAGAGCGCGGGCGCTTTCTCGGATTTTTCCTTGCGCTCCACGCTTTTGACCGTTGCTGTCTTGCCCTTGCAGGCGTTGGCGATGGCATCGGCGGCCTTTTTGTCCTTCATTCGGTCTGTCGCGGCGGGAAAGCCGCAATCAAGCTGGACGGTGTAGAACGGTTCTGCCACAAATGCGGAGATCTCCGCCTCACGCTGTACCAGCAGTGCCAGCGTGGGTGACATGACGCGCCCAATGTTCAATGTGCGGCCATACGTCAGGGAGAAATACCGTGTGGCGTTGATGCCCACCAGCCAATCAGCCTTGGCGCGGCAGAGGGCAGATTGATGCAGGCCATCGTAGTCACGCCCGGATTTAAGCTGCTGGAAGCCGCTGCGGATGGCATCATCCTCCATGGAGGAAATCCAAAGCCGCAGGATAGGCTTGGAGCATCCCGCAAGGCAGTAGACCGTGCGGAAGATCAGCTCACCCTCGCGCCCGGCGTCGCAGGCGTTGACCACCTCGGTCACATCCTCACGGCGCATCAGCTCCCGCAGAATGTCAAACTGCTTCTGCTTGTCTGCACGAACGATAAATCGGAATGAGGTGGGGATGATGGGCAGCGCCGCCAGCGTCCATTTGGCATCATCGGCATTGTAAACGGCGGCGTCGGCCAGCTCTGCCAGATGCCCGAAGCACCACGACACGATGTACCCGCCGCCCTCCAGATACCCGTCATACCGTGATTTAGCACCCAGCACGGCGGCGATGCTCTGCGCCACGGATGGCTTTTCGGCAATCACAAGGCGCATGGTGCAGCCTCCATTCTCTTTACGTCACGGTAGCAGGGGCGAACGCAGCTCTGCCCGAAGCGCTTACAGCCATAGCAGAAGTGTTCCTTGGCAGCGGCGGGAGGGCTGTCCTCCCGCGCTGCTTTCGGCTTCTGCATCATCAGGCGTTCCAGCGGATTGTTGGTGAAATATCTCATGCGTCTGTATCCTCCGTAGTATCCTGTTCCGGTTCGTCCTCATACGGCTCAAACTCATATTCGTCCTCGCCATAGTCATAATCGTCCAGATCGGCGCTGCCTTTGGTCTGCGGCTTGGCCTTTTTCTGCTTGAAAATGTAGAACGCTGCACCGCCGCCCAGCGCGACGATCAGCAGAACGACAAGGATGCCGCCCACGCCGCTCTTTTTCTCCGGTTCCTCGGCGGCGGGTTCTGTCGGCTCAGCGGGGACTTCTGGCTTTGCCTCCTTGCCCACGCACTCGGTCATGTTGACCGCGCAGACGGGGCAGGATGTATTGACCGTACCGGCCACGCATTTGGTGGTGCAGGAGCAAGTGGCGGGCGTTTCTTCCTCGCCGGTCAGCACCATCAGGTCAGCCTCATCCACCTGATTTAAGAAATGGACGGTTTCTTCGCCCTCATCGTCACGGTCAATAATCAGGTAAAACACATTGCCGTTCTTGCTTTCCAGCGTAATGAACTGTTTCCCTGCCTTGGTGCTGGAGCCAATATCGTCGATCAGCGTCAGATTGCCGTCCGGTGTCAGCGCGTCGCTGCCGCCCGTCATGCCGCCGAGAAGAATCTGCCAGAGGTCGGCCAGCTCTTTTTCATCAAACGGAAGCGTAATGCCGCCGATGCTCACGGTACTGTCGGCGGCGTCGGTGACGGTCAGATAGCTGCCGTACACATAGCCCACACGGGCAGGCAGCAGGATTTTTACCCAATCGCCGTCCCTGCCAATCACATCGACCACCGTGCCGTTGGGGAGCTGCGTAAACGCGGTGTTGTCCAGTCCCGCGCCGGTGCGGACGTTCAGGTCGCCGCCGTTGGTCGTGACCGTGCCGATCTGTTTTGTTTCCTGCGTGTCTGCGGCGCTGCTTTCGACGGCAGGCAGCGTATCATCGGGATAGTCGCCGCTGCTGGCAAAAGCGGAAACGGGGAGAATCCCGATGCACAGGAGCATCAGCAGCAGGCTGATAAAAATGCGCGGTGTGTTTTTAGTCATGGTTCAACGCCTCCTTTTCCGAAGTGGCCGGTGCAGGCGCGGCCTGCATACGACGGAACAGCTCGGCAAACTGTTCCATCGTCATGCCGTTCTCGCGCACCATGCCGATGATGTCGGTGTCCTCCAGCTCACGAATCTGCTTTTCCAGCTCGCGGTTGCGGCCTTGCAGATCAGAGATTTTGCCTTTGTTCTTCTCCAGCTCTCCACGGAGCTTCATAATTTTCGGGTTCATATCGTTCACTCTCCTTTACGGCAAGCGCCCATAACGGTAGAAATGGGACTGCCAATAGCTTGAATTTAAGTTTGCATAAGAGATCGGATCTCCGCAGTGGATCATCATATTGTTGCCAACATAGATACCCACATGGCTGACACCGGGGGTATCATACGTTCCGGTGAAAAACACCAGATCGCCCGGCTTGACGTTAGCAGAGGATACAGGCGTACAGATATTGCAAAGTCCCTGCGCGCCCAGTCTGCCCACATCCCAACCGGAATGATTGATGACCCAACTGACGAAGCCCGAACAGTCAAACGAGGTGGAGGGACTGCTGCCGCCCCAAACGTAGGGGTAGCCGAGATATTTTTCCGCTTCCTTGATGATGGCGGCAAATACCTCATCGTCCAGCGCCTCCGGGGGAATGTCGTAGTCGGTATAGCTGCCCTCCACATACTTGCCGATGTAGCCTGAACCGGGGAACAGGTCGGGACGGTTGCCGAGGGTGGCCATATAGGTGGCGTACATTCCGAGCTGTTCTTCGCTCATAATGTAAACGGGAACATGGGAGAGATTGAAGTTTTCCAGCGTGACCGTGCAGATGTAGTAGTCATACGGCACCTGATAGGTGTCCGTATGGGTGTTGCCGTCCGCGTCCGTCCATGTGTCGGTTTCCGTGCGGTAGCGGGTTTCCACCACCACATCCTCGGTCAAGATGTACTGGCGGTCAAAGAGCATCTGGAGCGTACCCTGCACCTCATCCAGCGTCCATTCCCCTTGATGCAGCGCCGTAATCATGGAAATGAGTACATAGGGGTCATGCTCGATGGTGTCCAGATCAAAGTGGTACTCATCGTAGTCATGGGTACTTTCATAGGTGTCGAGGTAGCGCTGAAGCTCTGCGTCCATTTCGCAATACTGCGCTTCCGCGCCCAGCATATCGGCGTCCTGCGATGGATAAGTGCTGGCCGCGATCCCGGAGCCGACGCCATCCATTATCACCGAGCAGGAGGACAGGCCGTTGAGCAGAAACGCCAGCATCAGCAGAATCGCGGCGGCAATGGCAAAGCCGCGCCGGTGTTCCCACACATATTTGCCCGCTTTCTCAGCCTTTTCAGCCGCTTTTTTCGCGGCCTTGGCGGTATTCTCTGCCGCCTTTGCCGTAGTCTGCGCCGCCTGATTGTGCTTGGCAGCGGCATACTGCTTCTTAATTGCCTGCTTCTGCTGCCATTTGGAAACGGGATTGCTGGTGGGGCTGTCGATCTCTGCTTTCTTCTGGAGCGCGTCAAGATTGGCTCGTTCCAGCTTTTTCTCTGCACGGATGGCAGCACGATAAGGCTTGAGCTGATGGGCGCGGTGGGCAGACTGTACCAGCCGTCCGCCGCTCTCCACGGCTTGCTCTACCTTGTGCGCGGCCTCTACGCCTACATTGTCATCCTCGCTCTGCCGCACCTCCCGATGAACCTGAGAGAGAATGAGGTTGGCGGGAGCATCCTGTACGGCATGGGTCAGCTTTGAGGGCGGCTTTTTCTTATCCACTTCCTCAAAACGGAGCTGCGTTTTGACCTTGCCGGTGGCAGGATCAAAGCCGCGTTCCTTTTTGGCCACGGTTTTCTTGGGGATTTTCGCCTGCGCCTTATCCGCCTTGGCCTCCGCTTTTTTCACCCGCTTGATGGGCTTTTCCAGCTTCGGCTCGGCAAGATCGGCGTCGGAAAACTGCAAACGCGGTTCTCTTTTCATGCCGACGCCACCTCTTGCGGTTTGGTGGTCATGACACGGTACAGCTCGGTGTCCTTGGGGAAGTGGTCAATGAAGGGCAGGATCGTGTTGCCGTAGAACAGCAGCCCCTCGCCCTCGCCGGAGTGGGTCACATAAGAAAGCTGATGCGGCGAAATGTTGAGCTGCTTTGCGAGAATCTGCCGGTCGCCAGCGGCCTGATTGAGCATATAGATGAAATCGCTGTTCTCAAAAATGTTCTCAACCTCGCGGCTGGATAACAGGTCTTTGACATTTTGCGTGATCCCGGTGGGGATGCCGCCCCATTTGCGATAGCGTTTCCAGATTTCGACACTGTACGAAGCCGTCTGTTCCTCCTTCAAAAGAAGATGGAACTCGTCAAGATAGTAGCGGGTCGTTTTATGGGCGGCGCGGTTGATGGTCACGCGGTTCCACACTTGGTCTTGGACAACGAGCATCCCAATTTTCTTAAGCTGCTTGCCCAGCTCCTTGATGTCGTAGCAGACAATGCGGCTGTTCACATCCACGTTTGTGTGATGGTTGAACACATTCAGCGAGCCGGTGACGTAGATTTCCAAAGCGGTGGCGATGTACTGCGCTTCCTTTTCATCCTGCGCACGGAGGGCGTTATACAAGTCCTCCAGCAACGGCATATTCTCCGGCTTCGGGTCGTTGAGGTAATCCCGGTAGACGATGCGCACGCAGCGGTCGATGATGGTCTTTTCCACAGGGGCAAGCCCGTCCTTGCCGCCGACGATCAGCTCGCACAGCGACAAAATGAAGTCTGATTTCAGGCTCAGCGGGTTATCATCGTCGCTGTAATCCAGATTCAAGTCCATCGGATTGATATAGCAGGGCGAACCGTCGTAGCCCTTGCCGGTGGGCGACAGCTTAATGACCTGACCGTGCAGACGCTCCACCAGCGGTGTATATTCACCTTCCGGGTCACAGATGATGATGTCATCCTTGGGGCAGATGAGAAACGCATTGGTGATCTCGCGTTTTGCCGAAAATGACTTGCCGCTGCCGGGAGTGCCTAAAATCAGACCGTTGGGATTTTTCAGCAGCTTCCGGTCTACCATGATGAGATTGTTGGAAAGGGCGTTGATGCCGTAGTACAGCGCCTCCGAACCGTTCTGAAATAGCTCCTGCGTGGTAAAGGGGACGAAGATTGCCACGCTGGATGTAGTCAAGCCCCGCTGAATCTCAATCTGGTTCAAGCCCAGCGGGAGGCTGCTCATCAGTCCTTCCTCCTGCTGGAAGTCCAGCCGGGTCAGCGCGCAGTTATATTTCTGCGCGATGCTGGAGGTCTGGAAGATGTTGTTGTCGAGCTGCCGGGGCGTGTCCGCTGTGTTGAGAATGAGGAAGGTCAGCAGGAACATTCGCTCGTTGCGGGACTGCAAATCCTGCAACAGCTTTTTGGCTTCTGCGCCGTAGGTGGCAAGGTCGGATGGGATAATGTCCATATCGTACCCGGCGCGGACGGCCTTCTTCTGTTCCTCGATTTTGGACTTGTCGAGATCGGTGATCTTGCGCTTGACGGTCTTGATGGCGTTGACCTGATCCACAGACTGCACATGGAGATTGACGAGGACGCTGCTCTCCATATCCAGAAAGTCCGCCAGCATCCGGTCATTCAGCTCCGGTGCCAGAATCTGCACGAAGCTGATTGCACCCAGCTTTTTGCCCATGCGGAACATCCTGCCGGTCTTGAACTCAAAGGAGCTGGGCGCGATAAAGTCCTTAGTGGACAGCCCGGAGGGAGGCAGCCAGTCCCACGAAAAGCGGAACGGCTCCTGCTCGTCCATCCGCAGAATGTCGTGCATGACGTGCAGGCGCTCGAAGCCGTTCAGCGGCGCAGCCACAACGCCCAGCCGCTTGAAGTTGTTCAGGAGGTCGGTTTCAATGCGCTCCAAACGGGGCTTGGCGGCGCGGAGATTGTCGGCTTCAATGCCGAATGTGAGATACTTGGTCTTAATGAGGCCGTTGTTGCCGCGGGCAAGCTGATTTTGCAGCATACCGGCGTACTCGGCGCGGATGCCGTCAAACTCGTCCCCGCAGGGCGGAATGGAAATGCTCCGTGCAAAGGTTTCCTGCGAAGCCGAGAGGTTCACAAAGGAAAGCTGGAATTGCACGGAGCTGTCAAAGTAGTTCAGGAAATCGCACCACGCCTCAAAGATGGCGGTCTTGTCCTCGTTCTGCGAGAGCTGGTAGTTGATGTCCTGATACTGGATCGTTTTGGTGTAGCGCGTGTCGGTCACACGGCAAATACCGTCCGGCCACATACGCTGATACGGGATGCTGTCCTGCGCCGATTTTTCTTTCTTATCCGTTCGGTTCGCTCTTGCGATGGCGGCTTCGATCTGTTTTCGTTCGGCGCGGGTCAGCTTTTTCTTTTCGGACAATTTGATACACCTCCCGGTCTAACTGGTTTTGCCGCTCCAAAACGGCATAGAAATTGTTGGTCTTATACGGGCGCTGCTTCGGCCTCTGGAAACACACGCGGTAGATGTTGCGGATGACGACCTCCAACGGCTGACCGTTCTTTTCATACATGGCGAACAGCATAGCCGGGATCATCACCACCATCATCACCATGGCGGCGGGGCTGGTGCCGATGCTGCCCTTGAGCAAGAAGAAAAGCGGTACGCCGATGAGTGCGCCGCTTCCGAAGCAGATAAGCTGCCGTTTCGTGAGGTTGAATAATACCTTGGTCTTAACTTTGGTTAAGTCCTTTGGGACGTTGACATAGGCCATAGAAATCCCCCTTTACAAGAGCTTTTCATATCGAAGTTTCATCTGCGCCGGGTACAAAGCGGAGGCGGGCTTGCGGCTGCCTGTCCAGCATTTGCCGCCTGCCATGCCTGCACAGCTCCAGCCAGCGGCGCGGAGGCTGCTACCGCTCTCTCTATCCAGCGTATAGGTGATGATCTTGCGGTATCCCATTGCCTTTGCCGCCCGCGCAGATGCGGCATAGAGAATACTGCAAGCGTTTCTCTCGCCGGTGGTACAAAGACGATTGACTTCCAATGTCCAGCCATCATCCAGATACCGGCTTACCGGACGGCCTACGATTGCAACGCCAACAAGCTCTCCATCCTTGGCACAGCCGATGGAAAACTTATGCCCAGCAGTTGCCTTGTGGTGCCGGTGATGCGCATTAACAAAAGCGTTCGCTGTTGCAAGCGCGACGGGCGTGAGTGTCAGCATGGTATCACCCCCGTTAATGTGCATTGAACACGGACTTGGCAAGGCTGCTCGTTTTGAACAGGCAGAAGCACAGCAGCACCGTGTAGCCCATGCAAGTCCAGATGGCGTAGATGATGTCATCCACAAGCGCGATGTTCTGCACCAGAACGGCGTAGATGGCAACGCAGACGATAATCAAAAACGCTTGGAAGCCCAGCGCCAGCAGAGAACGGATGTAGTTCTGTCCCATGCCGCCCCATTCCTTGCCCATCATGGTCGCCATCGGAATGGGGGCAACAGAGGTGACGAGATATATTTCAATCATTCTTCCGAATGTGATAATGAAAATGCAGATGGTCAGCGCCCACATGGTAATGCCTACGAACAGCGATTGGAACCACAGGCCGAACAGCGGCCCCAGTTCCATTTCCATCAGCCGATCCTCAATGCCCACCATGACGCTTGAAATGTTGATGCTGGTGTCGCCGATAATCAGCCCGGAGGCGCTGGCAACGACGCTTTGGGCGGCATCAAACACGCCCATTACAATCGTCCATGTGTTTGTTACGATCAGGACAGCGGCAGCGGACTTGAACGCCCACTTGAAGAATATCCATGTGTCCATGTCGTTGAGGTTATTCTTGTCGGTAATGAGCTGGATCAGTTCCAGCGTCATCACAAAGGCGAGAATTGCGCCTGCGATGGGGACGATCACGGTTTCCGACAGGTTTTGTATCATGCTGAAAATGCTGCCGTTCCATGCCTGCGGCGATAAGCCCACCTGACCGGAGATCTCGGCAACCTTTTGATTGGTTGCATCGAACATCCCGGACAGATTGCTCACGATACCGCCGATGAGCATTTCTTTCAGCCATTCCGTGATCTTATCCCATAAGAAATCCATAGGGTTGCCCTCCTTTCGGGAGGATGCCGCCCGAAAGCGGCACCCTCCGCGGATTTATGGGAAGCAAACGAGCTGCCGATTAGCCGAACAGACCGGACAGCAGCGGCACGAGGGTAATGCCGATCAGCGCCACGCCGCCGCCCGCCATAAGCTGCTTCATGCCCTGAGATTTGGCACCAGATAGCCATAGGTAAGCATTTGATATGATCTCCAGCTTTTCCCCGGCTCCACACCGTGCGTGCAGCTTTCACCGCACACGGCGTTCCATCGAATTTGGTCATACAGGGCTTGCGACACTTTGTGTGTGCTTTTTTTGCCAAATTCGACTTGTGGCCTTTCCTCCACCGTTTACTTTTTCACGGCTTCATAGGTACTACGCCACTACTTTCACTGAAACAAAGAATGGTTATTGCCTTCTCACGAAGGTATTCCCATCCACCATCTCGCAGCCTTGCAACAGGCTAAATGTTTTCAGCTTCCTGCGTTCCGATATTTCTATCATGGGCCGCATTTAGGTTCTTCCTCTAAGCCTGTATTCAATTCTTTACGAATCGTGCCGCCTGTAACGGCACATGGACTTTCATAACAACCATTTTTACTTGTCCACGAATACCTCCGTATAAGGAGTACCACCGTTTCGATGGTATCAACGTTTAGACTTGTACATTCAGAAGTTCGTCAGTATTTCCATACATACTAACCATGTGCGGCTGACACCCGGCATATAGGATGCGCTATCCACCTCTGGACAGCTTTCGATTTCAGCCTTGCAGCCAAAACTACGGCATCTCTCTGCCGACTTCACCGAGCTTCTGACAATCGGCGGTTGCGCACCTATGCCAGTCGGAGTATTAGTGTGGACGCTTCGGGGCGTTACCCCCTCATTTCATCCATCGAAATATCAGTTCTCCAAGGTTTTGGACTTCATTCGTCCTTCGACCTGTGCCTGACCTTTTCAGTCAGGAACGCATCGCACGGTTGTCGTTGCCGTAGCCCTCCAGCAGATTGATTGCGCCCCAAATGCCGAGGCCAGCGCCCAGCGCCACAACGAGGGTCTGAAGAACACCAACAGCAGAGTTAAAGAAAGCCATAAATAGTACCTCCGAAAAATATGTTTTTAGATTTTGGAGGGTACATTTCTTCCACGAAGTTTCATCGAGTCGTTGTCAAAACAGGCTGCCGCCGTCAGGCGACAGGTTCACCGGAAAGGTCTGCCTGATACACCTCAACTGCATCATCCGGCTTGAGCTTGAGGCGATGGGACAGAAAACGCTCTATGTCAAAGGCGTATTTCTTGTCATAATCCGCTGTGTAGCGGTAGAGGGGATGCTTGGTGAGATCATATTTGTTGGACAGAAACGGGCGGACGCCGCGAAGCTGCAAGATGCACTTGCCGCCATCCAGCACGGCAAGCTCATCCACGCTCATCAGCTCCTTGCCCAATTTCTGATAGTTCAGCGAATGGGAAACCTCGCGGCCACGGCTCTCGCCGGTGTTATAGCTGTCGATGGTTTCCTTGCCCAGCGCCGCCGCCAGCTCTTTCAGCGTACCGGGTTCCTTTCCACCCAAAAAGATGGAGCAGTCCATGTTGCCGATGATCGTATCTGCGCTGTCTTTATACAGGGCTTTGAGCTGGCTCTGTGCCTGCAAGACAAGGCAGCAGGAGATTTCTCTGGAACGGATCGTCGCAACCAGCTTTTCAAGTCGCGGTATCTGGCCGATATTCGCGGCCTCGTCAATGAGGCAGCGGACATGAACCGGCAAGCGTCCGCCGTACACATCATCTGCCTTTTCGCAAAGCAGATTGAAAAGCTGGGTATAGCACATGGAAATAAGAAAGTTAAAGGTATCATCCGTGTCGGACATAATGATGAACAGGGCGGTTTTCCGGTCGCCCAGCGTGTCCAGTTGCAGCTCGTCATAGGCCGTCAGTTCCCGAAGCTCCTGAATGTCAAAGGGAGCCAGCCGTGCGCCGCAGGAAATAAGTATGCTTTTCGCGGTCTTGCCGGCACTTAGCTTGAATTTGGCATATTGGCGGACGGCGAAGTGGTCTGGCTTGCGCTTTTTCAGTTCCTCGAACATCAAATCCACCGGATTTTTGAAGTCCTCATCGTCCTCGCGCACCTCCATCGCATTGATAAATTCAATGAGCGTGGAGAAGTTCTGTTCCTCCATCGGCGCTTCATAGTGGATGTAGCCGATGAGGGCGGTGTAGAGCAGCGTTTCCGCTTTCACCCAGAAATCGTCACCGGCTTTGCCCTCGTAGAGTAGGAATGAGCCGCCTTGCGGCATTACTGCCGTAGGTTTGCCCAAACCCCTCCCAGAACCGGACGTACACCTCTCGATGTATCCGGCTCGCCATTATTGCTTCAAATCGGTGTCGTTCAAGGGTGGTGAATCTTGTGATGACAGTCCTTGCACACCGCAAGTGTTTTTCGCTTTTTCGCTATCATCGCAAGCTCCCACAGTTGTTTTCCTTTGAGGTTCTTCACCTTATTTACATGGTGTATTTCCAGCGGCACATTGGTCTTTCCGCACAGCTCACACACGCGGGCGGACAGCCTATCGTCAAATGACGTTCTGGAACCGATGTGTGCGATTGCAAAGTCTATGATTTTATCTGTCCAGAGGTCTGTATTTTTGCAATCCATAAACCTTGCGAAGCTGCGGCGCTTTATGCCTGCTTTTGTTTGGTAGGGCACACCCCAGCTGCCGTTTCCATCACGGTATTTGCGCATCATTTTTCTGCTGGTGCTCTCATGCTTTCCAGCGAGAGTTTTCAGGCAGCTGTATTCCATCAAATATTCAAAATATTGAAGCTTGTTGAAATTGCTGGCTATGCTGTAATAGTTGCAAATACCGCGCAGCTCAGAGTTGTACGTTGATACAATCTCCAAGTCCGTACACCGAAAGATATATTTTCTTGCGGTAGGCTCTATTGTCCCGTCGCGTAGTTGCCGAATGACCGACTTCCCAAACAGGAAAGGCATAATTTTGTCCGCAAACGGAATGCACAGCTCAACAGACCCGTTGAGCGTGCGGGAAACGTGGTTTCCGTGCGGCTTTAGCTTCTGGTCTCTCCTCACACGGATGTCATAACCCAAAAATCTTGCATACTGGTTACTGTGCGTAATGAGTGTCTTTTGCTCTGAAAGCTCCATTTTCAGGGTTTGGCTGATGAAGTCGGACAGCTGTCTCTTGACACGCTCACAGTCCGCTTTATCGCCCTTCACGCCAAGAATGAAGTCGTCAGCATAACGGATGTATTTGATGACTTTGTCCGTTTTGGACATACAGGGCGTTTTATGCATGACTGCTTTTAATTGAGCGATTTTCTGCAACAAAGCTGTTTTTTCCTGACCCGTTGCAGTTTTCAGCTGTTTCTGAGCCTTTTTTATCTGCCATGTGACCTTATTGTATTCCGGGGTATGGTGCCTGTCCCTGCTTTTATAGAACTCTTTGGCGGTTTTTTCTACGAACTTGTCCAGCTCATTCAGGTAGATATTTGCGAGTATGGGCGAAACGATGCCGCCCTGCGGGCAGCCGGAGTAGGTAGCATGGTATTGCCAGTCCTCCATATAACCGGCTTTTAGGAATTTCCAGATGAGCTGAATCAACCGAGCATCTTTAATCTTGGCGTTTATGACGTTTGCTAAAACTTGGTGGTCAATGTTATCGAAACAGCCTTTAATATCGCCCTCAATAAACCACGACACACCTGAAAATTCTCTTTTCAAAGATTTCAGCGCAGTGTGGCAGCTCCTGTTGGGACGAAAGCCGTGAGAATTGTTTGAGAAGATTGGCTCGTAGACCGATTCCAATATCATTCTCAATACTTCCTGCACCAGCTTGTCCGTAAAGGTAGGAATTCCAAGAGGACGTTTTTTTGTGCTGTTCTGCTTTTTCTGGATATATTTGCGGCGAACGGGATTCGGCGTATAGGTTCCGTCAGCCAGAGATTGGATGATCCGATCAACTTTTTCCTTGCTGAATCCGTCAGCCGTATCGTCATTCACGCCTTTTGTTCCCGCACCCTTGTTGGCGTAGAGGTTTTTGTACGCAAGATAATACAGATCGGGTCTTAATAGATAGCGGTAGAGCCTTGTGAAGATTTCCTCTTTGTTGTCCCTTGAGTTTTTTCTGATTCTATCCAAAATCTCGATTGTTGGTTGCATTTGAGGCTTTCCTCCCTAATCAAATTTCAATTCTGGAATGCAATAACTGTTCTCCTTCGTCTGAAATACATGGCGTATTCCGTGAGAGTCGTTACTTCCCACAAAACTACTATGAGAACTCCGTTGCCATATCGGATATTCAGCGTCATCTTCCTTGCCTTTTGAGGGCTTGGAATTTATCACCCGCAGGGGCATTTCGCATAGCTCGTTTGAGCATTCCGACTTAGGCAATCCCCAGTTAGCGTAATAAGTAGGCAAGTGCGGATTGTCGGATACGCTTTCGTTTCGTTATTTCCAGTTCTCTGGTTTGTCACATGAATGGATTGATAACCCATCGCGCAAAGGCGAAACGCAATGTTATTCATGTCAGAGGTTGATGCCGCCATATCTACGGTGGTTACATACACATTCCTCCGCCCGAACACAACGGGGACTTGAAACTCGCATTCAACATTCAGTAGTTCTATCCTCATATCCGCTTAACGTAGCAATTCAGTCGTGCTCTTGTGTATAGAGCAACTTATCGCTTTCCCGCCATGCTATGGTCCCGCATCAGCTTTCGCCTATCGGTTAGGCGGGTTGTTTCCACTGTTATCTGAGTGGGTAGTGCCTGATTCTACTTCTTACTACGCCCTATCTGGGCGCGCGCCCTTGGTGTTGGCGATCAGCGTCGTGACCAGCTTCAAAATGTCCTTTTCCGA
>DXUR01000090.1 GCA_019417795.1 Clostridiales bacterium
CCCTCCATTCCCGCCCGAATCAGCAGAACAAAGGCCAGATACGGGTTGCACAGCGGGTCCGGAGACCGCAGCTCCGCCCGCCGGTATTCCCCCACCGCCGCCGGGACCCGGATGAGCTGAGAGCGGTTCTCAGCGGACCAGGAAAGATAGCCGGGTGCCTTCCAGCTTCCAAAGCGGCGGTAGGATTCCTCCGTGGGGTTCAGGAACGCCGTCATGGCCTCCACATGGGCCAGCACCCCGGCAAGGACCTGGGGCATCACGTCCCGCTTATCCTCGCTGACAGCGGAGAAGTTGATGTGCATTCCGTTGCCCGCCTTGTCTGCCAGAGGCTTGGGTCCGAAATCGGCATGCAGCCCGTTCCGGGCCGCCACCGTATCCACAGCCGCCCGGAAGGTCACGGCGTTATCCGCCGCAGTGACCGGGTCTGCATAGCGGAAATCAATTTCGTTCTGGCCGGGGCCCTCCTCATGGTGAGAGCTTTCCGGCCGGATGCCCATGCGCTCCAGCGTCAGGCAGGCCTCCCGGCGGACATTCTCCCCCTTGTCTGCCGGGGCAATGTCCATGTAACCGGCACGGTCATAGGGAATTTTGGTAGGCTCGCCGTCCTCGTCCAGCCGGAACAGATAGAATTCCATCTCCGTTCCGAAGGCAAAGGTCAATCCGGCCTTTTTGGCGTCCTCTACCGTTTTTTTCAACAGGCTCCGGGCGTCCGCGCCGATGACGGTGCCGTCTGGCTGGGTCACGGCGCAGAACATCCGCACCACCCGTCCATGCTCCGGCCGCCAGGGCAGCACACAGAGGGTGGACGGGTCCGGGCGCAGCAGCAGATCAGAGTGGACCTCCCCGCCGAAGCCGGGAATGGCGGAGCCGTCGATGGCGATACCGTACTGGAAGGCCCGGTCCAGTTCCTCCGGCATAATGGCGATATTTTTCTGGCGGCCCGCCGCGTCGCAGAAAGCCATGCGGATGAACTTCACGTCCTCCTCCGCCGCATACTGCTTGATCTCCTCAACCGAATACTGCATATTGTCTCCGCCTTTCCGTTATGGTTTCCGTATGCATGCCCGGCGATCCAGGCCCCCTCATTTTTTGATGCAACTGTTATAGCACACCTTTTCATAAATTTACAATATGTAAAACAGAAAAAAATCATGGTTTTCCGAGACTTATTCTCCGTCATGCTCACACATTGGAGGCTGCTGCCGGTCTGGTCTCCTGTCCTGTTTTGCGCTCTGCGGCGATTCTTTTCCAACCGCCAGCCTGTTCTGCAACAAAAAAGGCGTCCACTTCCAACGGGAGCCATGCTCCCGCTGAAAATGAACGCCTTTGCTCATTTTGTATTCAAAAAAGACCTGATTTAACAAATCGGAATTGATCGTACCATGTGCGTCCGCGCTTGTCAATCATTTTTCTGTCGAACACGGTGCAAAAAGGAGGGCCTTCGCCTTCCCTTTTGTCCTTGACCGGTGCTTACACCGTGCCGGTGACGATCAGCTCGCTGACGCCGGTGGTCACGGCCCATGCCCCGGTCACCGGGTCCTGGGTGTACGTGGCCGCAGGGACGGTGATCTGCCCCGCTGTTGTAGCGAACAGACCTGTGGTCCCGTCATAGGTGTACTGCGTACCGGCAGTCCAGGGTGCACCGTTGTAGGTCACCGTGAGACCGTTGAGAACCGGATCGAAGGTATCCCGGAGGATCACATCGTCCGTTGCGGTCACGGGGGTATTGCCGGTGTTCTGGATGGTAAAGGTGTAGGTGATCCGGCCGTTCTCCGCCACCACCGTGGGATTCAGCCCCTTGGTGATGGACAGTCTCGGGCTGCTCACCACGCCAACTGTCTCCTCCGCCGTCACAGGTGCGGCCAGCCCGCCGCCGGTCACGGTGATGGTGTTGACAACGCTGGACTCCGCTGCCAGCGGCGCGTAGCGGGTCACCTCCGTCTCGTAGATCACAAGGGCGCTGCCCCCGGCAGGGACCGTGATGCCGGTGACGGTCATGGGCGGTCCGGCGTTGACGGCCGGAGCGGCTTGCAGTGCGCCGTTCACATAGTACCGAACGCTGCCCGACAAATAGGCCAGAGGATACAGAGTCGCTCCGCCAAAGGCGTAGCCGCCCAGATTGTCGGAAATGGTCAGGCCCGTCAGGGGCGTGATGCCGCTGTTGGTAAGGCTGACCACATACGTGACCGTCCCGCCCGGCTCGTAATTCTCCCGCACCGCCGTTTTCGCGGCGGTCAGGACCTCCCTCAGCTCTCCGGTGACAATATTGGAATTGACGGTGCCGCCGGTATAGGTGAGGGTCGCCATATTCTGAAAGGATGTGGGCATAAAACAAGCCTCCTTAAAATCGCTCAGATTCGCGCGTCTGCGCGTTCCATTCTATGCGCCGGAACAGCACACGGTCCCCCGCCATTCTCTAAAAGCAATAAAAAAAACAGCCCACCTTTGGCACTTTCGGAAAAAATCTGGTTTTGCTGTGGGAAAGCGTTGATTTTTTTCGGGAACCGTGCTATCTTGATAACAAGCGAAATCGTTTTCTTGTGGATGTAGTTTCCGCACATCTGTTAACGGACACAGAAAAATCCGTTTGCGCTTTCGCCAACCTTTTCCCCGCAAACCATTTTCTATTTGTACGCTTATCCAAATAATGATCCTAAATATTCATAAGGAGGACGTTTTATGTTTGATCCGAAAACTGTTTCCCTGGGTATTGCTCCCATCGGCTGGTGCAATGACGATATGCCGGAGCTGGGTGCCGAGAACACCTTCCAGCAGACCGTCAGCGAGATGGCTCTGGCCGGCTTCACCGGCTGCGAGATCGGCAACAAGTATCCCACCGACCCCGCCGAGCTGAAGAAGGCTCTGGACCTGCGCGGTATGCGCATCGCCAGCCGCTGGTATTCTTCCTTCATCCTGACCCGTTCCATGGAGGAAGAGGAGAAGGACTTCATCGCCAACCTGGACTTCCTGGAGGCTGTCGGCGCAAATCACATCAACGTCTCCGAGCAGAGCTACTCCATCCAGGGCAAGGTGGACGTGCCCATCCTCACCGGCGGCCACAAGCATGTCATGAACGATGAGGAGTGGGATCGCTTCTGCAAGGGTCTGAACCGTCTGGGCCAGATCGCTTCCGAGCGTGGCTTCAAGCTGTGCTTCCATCATCACATGGGCACCGTGGTCCAGACCAGCGAGGAGACCGACCGCATGATGTCCAACACCGATCCCCGGTATGTGTTCCTCTGCTATGATACCGGCCACTTCACCTTCGCCGGCGAGGATCCCCTGGCCATGCTGAAGAAGTATGTGGACCGCGTGGGCCACGTCCATCTGAAGGATATGCGTCTGCCCGTGGTGGAGGAAGCCCGCAAGAACAACTGGTCCTTCCTGCAGTCCGTCCGCAATGGCGCTTTCACCGTCCCCGGTGACGGCAACGTGGACTTCGATCCCGTGTTCAAGGTGCTCTCCGATGCCGACTATCAGGGCTGGCTGCTGGTGGAGGCTGAGCAGGATCCCGCCAAGGCCAATCCTCTGGAGTACGCCATCAAGGGCCGTACCTACATCCGGGAGCACACCGGTCTGTAAATCGCGCGATGGGAGGACCCCGGTCCTCCCCACCGCGTTTCCATACCACTTTTTGACATCAAACAGGAGATGTTTCCAATGACTTATTTCAATAAGAACAAGGAACTCAAGCGGGGCTACAACGCCTATATCGACGAATCCACCAACTACATGGGCACCCTGATGAACGTGGGCCTGCTGGTGATGGAGGACGGCGACACCTATACCTACGAAAGCGCCGACCGCGAGGTTGCCATTCTGCTTTTCGAGGGCAAGGTCACCTATGAATACGCCGGCAAGACCGTTGAGGCCGACCGCCCCAACTGCTTCCATCACGAAGCCTACTGCCTGCTGGCTCCCAAGGGCACCAAGATCACCCTGACGGCTCACAGCCACAGCGAGCTTTACATGCAGGACACCCTGAACGAGAAGGATTATGAGCCGGTCATGTACACCCCGGAGACCGTCCAGACCCAGCACGCCGGTTCCAAGGGCGAGCTGATGGGTGCTATGGAGCGTGAGATCAAGACCTTCTTCGACTATGACAACGCCCCCTTCTCCAACATGGTGCTGGGTGAGGTGCTGAACCGTCCCGGCAAGTGGTCCTCCTATCCTCCTCATCATCATCCCCAGCCGGAGGTCTATTTCTACCGTTTCGACTATCCTCACGGCTTCGGCGCCGGTTTTGCCAACGGCGATGTTTACAAGACCGAGCAGAACGGCTGCGCCGTCATCAACCACGGCTTCCACTCTCAGGTGGTGGCTCCCGGCTACGCCATGTGCTACGCCTGGGGTATCCGGCATCTGGAGGGCGATCCCTGGCTGAAGACCCGCATCGACGACAAGGAGCACGAGTGGCTGTGGAAGCCCGATGCCAATGACCACATCTATCCCAATCATTGATCGGAGGTAACAAAAGCATGAAAACTGTCCGTTTGACCATGGCGCAGGCTTTGGTCCGTTTTCTGGAAAATCAGTACATGGAGGTTGACGGTGCACAGCACCGCTTCGTCCGCGGCGTGTTCATCATTCCCGGCCACGGCAACGTGGTGGGTCTCGGCCAGGCGCTGAGCCAGGAGGCCAAGCACCTGGAGATCTATCAGGGCAAGAACGAGCAGGGCATGGCCCAGGCCGCCGTGGCCTTCGCCAAGCAGATGAAGCGTAAGCAGATCTGCGTTGCCACCTCCTCCGTGGGCCCCGGCGCCGCCAACATGGTCACCGCCTGCGGCACCGCCACCGCCAACAACATCCCCCTGCTGGTGCTGCCCGGCGACCCCTATGCCTGCCGTCAGCCCGACCCCGTTCTGCAGCAGGTGGAGCACACCAACTCCCTGGCCACCACCACCAATGACGCTTTCAAGGCCGTGTGCCGCTACTGGGACCGCGTTGTCCGTCCTGAGCAGCTGATGAGCGCTATGATCAACGCCTTCCGGGTGCTGACCGATCCCGCCAACACCGGCGCGGTCTGCGTTGCCATGCCCCAGGACGTTGAGGGTGAGGCTTATGATTATCCCGTGAGCTTCTTCGCCAAGCGTGTCTGGCGTCTGGAGCGCCGCCCCGCCACCGAGGCCGCTCTGGCTGACGCTGCCGAAGCCATCCGCAAGGCCAAGCGCCCCATGATGATCTGCGGCGGCGGCGTCCGCTATTCCGAGGCGCACGCCGAGTTCCTGCACTTTGCCGAGACCTTCGGCATCCCCTACGGCGAGACCCAGGCGGGCAAGTCCGCTACCGACTGGCTGCACCCCCTGAACTTGGGCGGCGTGGGCACCACCGGCTGCTCCGCAGCCAACGAGATCGCCCGGAAGGCCGATCTGGTCATCGGCGTGGGCACCCGCTACACCGACTTCACCACCGCTTCCAAGTGGCTGTTCAAGGATACCTGCAAATTCGTCAACATCAATGTCTCTGAGTTCCAGAGCCTGAAGATGGAGGCTGTCCCCGTGGTGGCTGACGCCAAGGAAGCCCTGCCCCGTCTGGAAAAGCTGCTGGAGGGCTATCAGACCGCCTATAAGGATGAGGTCAAGGTCGCCAAGGAGAAGTGGATCGATGAGCTGAACCGCCTCGATCACATCACCTTCTCCGACAAGAAGAGCTGGAAGCCGGAGATCAATGACGCCAACGCCGATTCCGCCAAGCGCTTCGCGCAGGACGTCAATGCCCAGCTGACCCAGACCTCTGCTCTGGGCGCCATCAACGCCATGATGAGCGAGGGCGACGTTGCCATCGGCGCCGCCGGCTCTCTGCCCGGCGATATGCAGCGGATGTGGCGTCCCACCGGCGTTGACACCTACAACATGGAGTACGGCTATTCCACCATGGGCTACGAGGTGGCCGGCGCTCTGGGCGTGAAGCTGGCCATCGGCGACAAGCACGAGGTCTATTCCTTCTGCGGTGATGGCAGCTTCAATATGCTCCACGGTGAGCTGATCACCGCCTGCCAGGAGCACAAGAAGATCAACATCTGCCTGTTTGACAACGCCTCCTTCGGCTGCATCAACAACCTGCAGGTTGGCCACGGCAACGTTACGCTGTGCACCGAGCTGCGCTATCGCAATAAGGACGGTCTGTTCGGCAACTTCATGGACATTGACTACGCCAAGGTGGCGGAGGCTTACGGCTGCAAGAGCTACACCGTCCGCACCATGGAAGAGCTGGTGGCCGCCTTCGAGGATGCCAAGAAGGTAAAGAACATCCCCGTCCTCTTCGACATCAAGGTCCTGCCCAAGACCATGACCGACGGCTATTCCTCCTGGTGGCGCGTGGGTGACACCGAGGTGTCCGAACGCAAGGAGAACCTGGCGGCTTATGCCGACCTGCAGGCTCACCTGAAGGAAGTCCGGAAGTACTAAGATCATTTTTATTTACGAAAACCCATCCAAATTATAAAAAAGGAAGGTTATTAACATGGAAAAGGTATTGAAGATCGGCATTATCGGCTGCGGCGCCATCGGCAAGGATCACTGCCGCCGCATCATTGAGACCGTCCCCGGTGCTACCGTTGTGGCCGTGTCCGACTATGTGGCCGCCGCCGCTGACGACACCGCCGCCAAGTACGGCATCAAGTCCTACGGCAATGACTGCGATGGTATGATCAAGGATCCCGAGGTTGAGGCCGTGGTCATCACCTCCATCGACCCCACCCATCATGACTATGTCATGAAGACTCTGGCTGAGGAGAAGTGGTGCTTCTGTGAGAAGCCCCTGAGCCAGAACGCCGCTGACTGCGAGGACATCATCAAGCGCGAGCAGGAGATCGGCAAGCGTCTGGTGCAGGTGGGCTTCATGCGTCACTATGACCGCGGCTATGCCGAGATGAAGCGCATCATCGACTCCGGCGAGATCGGCAAGCCCCTGCTGATCAAGTGCTGCCACCGCAACGTTGCTCAGGGCCCGGGCTTCAAGACCGAGAACGGCGTCACCAACGTGGCCATCCACGAGCTGGACATCTGCCGCTGGCTGCTGGGCGACGAGTATGAGGACGTACAGTGCGTCAAGGTCCGTCAGAGCTCCAACTCCAACAAGGGCTATGACAACCCCCAGGTCATGCTGATGCGTACCAAGAACGGCTGCTTTATCGACGTGGAAGTTCAGGTTGCTGACGGCTACGGCTATGACATCCAGTGCGAGGTCGTCTGCGAGAACGGCACCGTGAAGCTGCCCGATCCCTACGCTGTGGTCCGCCGCTCTCGTCCCGCCGGTTGGGACAGCGTCCAGCCCGCCGAGTCCATGCCCATCATGACCGACTGGAAGGAGCGCTTCATTGAGGCCTATGATATCGAGTTCTGCAAGTGGGTGGAGTCTGTCCACGCCGGCAAGCTCACCGGCCCCTCCTCCTGGGACGGCTATGTGGCCTGCGTGGCTGGCGACGCTCTGAACGCCTCCCGCGGCACCTCTCAGTTCATGAAGGTGGAGACCATGGAAAAGCCCGAGATGTACAAGTAATCTCACCCCATCCAATATAAAACACGGAGCCTGGCCAATGGTCAGGCTCCGTGTTTTTCCTTTTTCTGCAAATGCCGGAGTTTTCTCCGGCGCTTTTGCTTTTTCGATACAAACGCGGTTTCGTGTTCAACCAGCTTCCTCACTCCACCTCTAAGTGAACGGACTTATGAAACTGAGGCTCCACCAGACCGGGGATCTCCACGGCGTCGGTAAAATACAGATTCTCGACATACTCCTGCAACAGGGACACCACATAGGGATGGGGCCGTTCATCAGGCCGCCGGGCCGCCACCGTCACCACCGCCGTTTTGGGCTGGAGCTTTTCCAGCAGCTTCCGGGAGGTGGAATCGAAGGAGGCATGGTGGGGCACCTTCAGAATGTCACAGGGGGTCAGATTCACGGTCTCCCACACATGGGCGTAGGCGTCGCCGCCCAGAACGATCTCCTTGCCGTGGTAATACAGCCGCTGGCGCAAAGAGCACACGTTCATGGATTTGGCCCAGCGCACCAGTTCATATCCGTTCCGCTCTCCGTTGAAGGCCGCGTCATAGATCTCCTTCTGCCGCCGGTACAGGGCCGGTTCGCCACAGAGGATATCCATTTTCAGGTCCGGCGTCAGCTGGAGGGAAATCGTTTCCGTCCCCGGCACCAATTCAAACTGCTTGATACGGTCGGGGTGACTTTGCAGCGCCTCGGTATAGATCTGGAGGCAGAGAAGGGCGTTTCTCGCAGCCTTGGGCAAGTTGTTATCCGGATGGAAGGGGGCCAGCTCCGGGGCATTTTCCGGTGGCAGATAGGTGGTGTAAAACCGGTCGATGGTCACGGCATCCAGCACCCGGCTGAGACCGCCGATATGATCCCGGTGGAAATGCGTAGCCAGAGCCACATCCAGATGGGTCACGCCCAGTTCCCGGAGAAAATCTCCCGCATAGATCCGCTGAGACCTGGGATCCAGTTCTCCCGGATGATCGTCCCGTATCAGACAGTCATGGCCAAAATCCACCATCAAGGCAAACTTCTGCCGCGTTCCCTCCATCTCCCGAATGAGAATACAGTCTCCGTTGCCTATGTTGATAAAGTCCAAAGCCAGCATACGCAGTCCCCCTCCTGTGTTGTTGTTACAAAGATACCATACCGCGTGAACGTTTACAACGAAAAGCGGCCCCTGCGCCAGCCAAAATTTCCGTTTGGATTTTGACAGTTCCCACAAGAAACCCGCGGCGGGCAAAATGCCCGCCGCGGGTTCTCTTCGTCTTGATCGGTTTTC
>DXUR01000900.1 GCA_019417795.1 Clostridiales bacterium
CAAAATGAACGGCTATTATAACTCTGATATGGAGGACTACATCAGAACAAAGCTGCTTGAAAGCCTGTTCAAGTTCCGTCTTGACCGTTGAGCATAGAATATAGATGTGATAAAATTATCTTAATAAAATTTTAATTTGGAGTGAAACTATGGACTATATAATACGAGAAATGAGAAGCGAAGAATATTGTTTACTAAGTGACTTTTTGTACGAAGCGATTTATATTCCAGACGGAATTGAGCCACCACCTAAATCAGTCATAGACTGTCCAGAATTACAAGAATATATCATTGAGTTTGGAAATCGAAAACACGATAAAGCCTTAGTTGCAGAAATTCAAGGAAATATAGTAGGAGCTATTTGGGTAAGAATTATGAATGATTATGGACACATTGATAATGATACGCCATCTCTTGCTATGTCTGTCTGCCCCCAATATAGAGGATTAGGCATTGGAACTTCATTATTGAAACAACTATTACAAGTAGAAAGATTGGCTGGATATTCAAAAATATCCTTATCTGTTCAGAAAAGTAATTATGCAGTGAAGATGTACGAGAAAGTGGGATTTACTGTTGTTGATGAAAATAGTGAGGAATATATTATGACCGTAAATCTATAAGAGAAAGCCACAGTTTGCCACACTGAACCACTATAAAAACTGAATATTCCGCCGTCCCGCAGCGGCACATGAAGCAGTAAATCCGAAAAAGATTTGCTGCTTTTTTTGCGTCCATTTTTGGCAAATTTCCAAAAGTTCCGTATTAGACAGTGAAGCCAAAAAAGGCTGCCATTTTTTTCAGACAGCGGGCAAAACGCAGCTTCCGAAACGCCTTATTGTCGGGAAAGACCGAGCCGCCGGAAAAGTTCTTGCCGGAAAGTCCGTCATTTTTGCTTTTTGCGGTGTTGTAGGGAGTAAGGGGAGAACGCCGCCCGCATCCTTTTATGAAAAAAGCTGGTTATAGATTTCTTGAAAAAGTGGCCGTAGCAAGTGAGGGCAATCCGGTAGCCTTTTATAAAAAAGTTGGTTGCGATTTTCTGAAAAAGTGGCAGTAGCAAGTGAACGGCAGTCCGGCAGTTTCTTAGAGCAAGATTCTACCGAGGTGCCAAAATTCGCTTATCGCTCATTTTGCCCCTGCGGGAATCTTGTTGGGGAGTGCCTTCCCCAAACCCTGCTTATGCGGCTTGCGCCGCTGAAAAACCCCTCAAAATATTTTTCGGATTTTTCAAAAACAGTTCCGCTTCACACCCTGTTTTTCTCCTATTAGTGAGAGGACACCACGCACAGAAAGGAGGTCAACCACCTATGAAACGATACAACACGCCGCACCGCAGCCGGGTAGTCAAGACACGCATGACCGAGG
>DXUR01000901.1 GCA_019417795.1 Clostridiales bacterium
TTTCAATATGACTGCTATGGCGGCATGCGTGACCATGAACTCTGCACGATGTCAATTCCTAGACAACTTTTTTCAAATACAGATCTTCAATGATGGTGGTTTCATCGTATGCAGCAACTGTGCAGGCGATCCCTGTTCTGCTACTACTCCATCTTTGAGCACCACAATCTTATCTGTACTGGAAACAGTGCGCATCCGGTGGGCGATGATGAGGACGGTTTTATTTTTTTATCAGCCGGGATAGAGCCTCCTGAATGGCAGTTTCGTTCTCCACATCCAAGCTGGCGGTGGCTTCATCCAGCAGGATGATGGACGCATCCTTCAGGAAAGCGCGGGCGATGGAAATACGCTGACGCTCACCGCCGGAAAGAGCACAGCCGTTCTCGCAAATGGTGGTGTTCCACTTGTCCGGAAGCTTCTCGGCAAATTCCTCACAGTTTGCCAGCTTTGCCGCCAGAACCTCCTCGGCTGGTGTCCGGTTTAATCGAAACCGCACGGATTGGTACAGCCATAGGCAAGGGAATCGTGAAAAAGCTCCCTGCTTCCCGATCCAGGCATCACCGATGAAGCAGAAATAAAGTTCAAGTTCGTTCTTTGTCGCCTGTAATAAAGTAGTCACAATACTCTCCGCCATTCGCCAGCGTCTGTTTCCTGTGCAGGACACCGTGCTGAAGCGTGATCATCACTTCATCAAGTTCACAGAACAACGGCATCAGTTCGGAAACACCGAGATTTCGCGCATAGGAACAGATTGGACAGCGGGTAATGCGGTAGTAACAGGCACCCTCGTACGGCTGCCCGATGAAATCCACCTTGAATGAGGTCGGGTATTTCGCCTCCTTTTCGGGCGTATACCACTTGGCGTATTTGACAACGCTCTTTTTGTTCTCCGCCTTCCCCTTGTCGGTATTCAAGTCGGTCTTTGCAAAGTACCACTTGATATGATAGAGTGAGCGGCGCATCATTTCCTGCACGGTTTCCGGCGGGATTTTTTTCTCACTTGCCACATAGGGTGCGACAAAGGCAAGGGCAAACAGCTCATTGTACGCCATTGGGTTATCGTTGCCGATGTCATCCGCTTTCTCGACAAGCTCACGATAGACCTTTTTGCTCTTTTTCATGATGTCAGCGGCATATTCCCTGCCGTATTTCTCTGCCAGAATCTTTTTCATCGGGCTTTTGAACATCTAGAAATAAAAACCGTTATATTTCATATCGCTTTTCCTCCCGTGATTTATTTGCAGACCCGAAAAACGCAGCCCAGCCGCCGAGGGGACAGGCCATCATTGCATCCATATACCGCTTAGCAGTCTTGCCTACATAATTTCCACTTTCCCTGGGGATTGCGC
>DXUR01000902.1 GCA_019417795.1 Clostridiales bacterium
AGGGCTACGGATACCTGCTGTACCTGTTTGAAAAATAGGACGCAAGCGGTCGGCAGTTCTCATGCAAGGAACTATCAGCACATCACAGCATATCGGACTGCCCGGCAGCAGTCCGATATGCTGTGAATGGATTTTCCGGCACTCTCAATGAGCCGATTTCGAAACGGAGAAGCACATGTATCTTTTTCAAATAAGCAACTACGATGACCCCGCCGTGGACAGAGAAACCGCAGAACTGCTGCACCAGCGTTTGGAAGCTGAGAGCCGGCGGCGCTGCCCCTCTATCTGGAATGCGATAGACCGCATCAGAACGCACGCCGCGAAAGGCCCGGGGCGCGAAAAGCGGACGGTGCGCTACCGCATTTATGGCTTGTTTCTGCTGGCTCTGGGTCTTTTGACGTTGATCCTTGGCATGATGCCGCCAAGAACCACCGATGTGATCATTGTGGGCGGAGCCGTGATCATTGCAGGCTTGCTGGAGTTTGCCCTTGCTCGCGGAAGAACACCGCCGCGCATACCGGCGTCCTGCAAAAAGGAGGCGCGGAAAGCGCTGGAGCTGCAGCGCACCGTTGATTGGGAAAAGCTCAAAACCACCATCCGCTTCGAGGATGCCGGCATAACGATCTGCGCGGAGGAGAACGAAGAACATCTCTCTTATACACGGATAAAGTACGCCTTTGAATCATTGCATCTGTGGCTTGTGGTCTGCGACGATGAATGCGCGCTGCTGCTTCAGAAAAAGGACCTGAGGTCCGGGAACGCAGACAGCTTCCTCTCTGACATCATTTCAAAAATGAACACAGGAACGGATGCATCCGGCTGAACGCGGCAGGTATGTGACGTTACCAGCCCGTTTGTCCCAGTGGGACTTCAACTATGGTCCAGCTATCGACGGGAGCATACAAATGAGCGATTACCAGAAGGATGATCGGAGGCAGATGAATAAGCGAGGGATAGCCTTTATAGTGGTAGATATCAGGGCTGTTGTCAGCAAAATGTAGGAACAAGAGGCCAATCGGCAGGCAACGAACATGGGAGTTGAAGCAGCATTTTATACCCGCCTAAGAAAGATCCAGTAGGCATTCGGCCACTGAGAACACACCATCTGATACCTCCCCCTGTTCAGAGCTTCTGAACAGCCATCCATGTCGAAAGCGGAGAGACTGCGATACAGCAATCTCTCCGCTTTTCTGTCGTGATCTCCTGCTTTGAGCGGAGAGGCCGAACCTGCACGGCAATGAAAAAACATTGGTTCAATGCCAGGACAGGCGGTTTTTATGGGGTAAGGACATTTTCATCGCCTGCACGGATAATTTGACCGGGTTTTCCACTGCCATTGA
>DXUR01000903.1 GCA_019417795.1 Clostridiales bacterium
TGGCCGAGGTGCAGGGCGAACTTGAAATGCTCTTTGAAAAGCAGTACATCCTGACCGAGACCGTGACCATGCAGATACGTTACCGCACAAAAATGATGGTCATTATTGGCCCGTATGGTGTGCCGCAGGTTATCACCTACCAAGAGCCGTATGAATACTACATCTGCACGGTCAAGCTGAAGAACAAAGATTTGTCCCACCTGCCCGTGGAAGTGCTGACCGAGGAACAGCTTAGTGCCTATTCGCTCTATATGCGCACGCTGGGCAACCGGCCGGATTTGTTTGGCAAAGCGCAATACCCCAATGCGTCCACCATCAAGCAGCCCACCTACTACGATATTCCCCCGGAAGCACTAAAGGATGATAGGTTTGCCGCCATGATGGAGGAAGCTACGAAGTACATCGGCTACCCGTATGTGTGGGGCGGCAGTTCGCCCAGCACCAGCTTTGATTGCAGCGGCTACATTTCGTGGGTGCTGAATCACTCCGGCTGGAACGTGGGCCGCCAGACCGCACAGGACCTTTACAACCTCTGTACTCCTGTTTCGGCCGCACAGGTCAAACCGGGCGACCTTGTGTTTTTCAAGGGAACCTACGATACCCCCGGCGTGAGCCATTGCGGTATCTATGTAGGCAATTCCATCATGCTGCACTGCGGCGACCCGATCTCTTACACAAACCTCAACTCAAAATATTGGCAGGAACATTTTTACAGCTATGGGCGTTTACCGTGACGCCAGAAAGGATTTTGTATGGCAAAAAGACTTTCCCGCATTGAGCGCGACATCGAACGGCTCAAAGAAAAAATCAGCGAATACCAGCAGCAGTTGAAAGAACTGGAAGCTGCAAAGACCGAACAGGAAAATCTTCAAATCATTCAGCTGGTGCGCAGCATGAACATGAAGCCGGACGAGTTTGCGGCCTTCCTGCGCAGCGGTGCGTTGAACGCTGCACCCACTGTCACCCCGTACCACAAACAGGAGGATGCCGCCGATGAAACCTGACAACTGGAACCGTTTCGCTGCCGGACTGCTGGCTATCCTGCTCTGCCTCTGCTCCTTTTCCATGCCCGCTTTTGCAAGCGGCTCTGACCCTGCCACGGAACCTCTGCCGGAGATTATCGAAGAAGAACCCACCACGGGCGGCATGGAGCCGGAGGGTGTGCCCATCACGCCCAATGGCAATGCAACACTGGTGGATGATTTTTATGGTGACAAGCAGCTTATTACCGTGACCACCAAAGCCGGGAATTATTTTTACATTCTCATTGACCGCGCCAACGAGGACAAGGAAACGTCCGTTCACTTCCTGAACCAAGTGGACGATGCCGACTTGCTGG
>DXUR01000904.1 GCA_019417795.1 Clostridiales bacterium
GGGTCTTGTTCTCGTCATAGCTGCACTCATGCACAACGATTTTCTCTACAAACTCCCGCAGCAGAGTAGGGGTAAGTTCTTCAAAGCTGGTATGCCGCCGGACAACATTCATAAACTTTTCTGCGTTCACGGTGGCTTCCTGTGCTTTGGAAAGCTCCGCTTGAATAGCAGCGGCTCTTTCTTTCAGCTCCCGTTGCTCTGCTTCATAGTCTGCCGACAGCTCTGTGAAACGCTCGTCTGATATGCGCCCGGTCACGCTGTCCTCATACAGCCGCTTGAAGATAGCGGATAACTCGGCTATGCGTTTCTCGGCGGCTTCCAGTTCCTTTTTCTTGGCGGCGTTCCTGCGCTTGCCCCCGTCCTCGTTCTGCTCAATCAAGAGCTTCATAAACCGGGCTTCATGCTTTGCCGCATAGCTGGTCACTTTCCGCAGATTGGAGAGTACGCCAGCGGTCAAGAGGTCGGTGCGGATAAAGTGCGCCGTACAGTCATGGGTGCGTTTCTTGTAGTTGCCGCAGATATAACAGTCCTGCTTGCGCTTGTCCGTCTGGTATCGCTGCTGATACATCACACTGCCGCAGTCCGCACAGAACAGTATGCCGGAGAACAAGCCCACTTCATCATAGCGGTTGGGGCGTTTGCGCTGTTTGCGAAGCTCCTGCACCCGTTCCCATGTTTGGGTGTCTATGATAGGCTCGTGGTGGTTCTCGAAAATCACTTGCTTTTCCGGGGGATTTTCTACACTGTGCTTGACTTTGTAAGAAAGTTTTTCTGTCTTGAAATTTACCAGACAGCCTGTGTATTCCCGGTTTTCAAGGATATGCACTACGGTATTGGTCGCCCACTTGCACTCATAGCCGGGGTGGTAGCGGCGGGTGCTGCCCGTCCTGCGGTATTCCAGCGTCCCCGGCGTGGGGATTTGCTGCTCTGTGAGCATACGGGCTATCTTGGTCGGACCGTTCCCGGCAAGGCAGAGGTTGTATATCTGCTTGACTACGGGTGCAGCTTCCTCGTCAATAATGAAATTTTCATCCTCGTCCATGAGGTAGCCATACACAGGCTTGCTTGTGATGGGCTTGCCATTCATGCCTTTTGAGCGTTTTACTGCTTTGATTTTCTTGCTCGTATCTCTCACCAGCCATTCGTTAAAGATATTCCGCAGCGGGGCAAAGTCATTGTCGCCCTGTGCGCTGTCCACTCCGTCATTGATAGCGATGAAGCGGACACCTTTCTGTGGGAAAATCATTTCCGTGTACATTCCCACTTGCAGGTAGTTTCGCCCTAACCTCGACATATCCTTTACGATAACTGTCCCGACTTTTCCGGCTTCAATGTC
>DXUR01000905.1 GCA_019417795.1 Clostridiales bacterium
GGCTGGGACTCAATGTCGCCGATGGTGCCGCCGATCTCGGTGATGACCACGTCGGCGTCCGTCTGCTTACCCACCCGGTAGACAAAATCCTTGATCTCGTTGGTGATGTGGGGGATCACCTGCACGGTGGAACCCAGGTACTCGCCCCGGCGCTCCTTGTTCAGCACGTTCCAGTACACCTTGCCGGTGGTGAGGTTGGAGTATTTGTTCAGATCCTCATCGATGAACCGCTCATAGTGGCCCAGATCCAGATCCGTTTCCGCGCCGTCCTCGGTGACGTAGACCTCGCCGTGCTGATAGGGGCTCATGGTGCCGGGGTCCACATTGATGTAGGGGTCCAGCTTCTGAGCGGCCACCTTCAGGCCTCTTGTCTTTAAAAGGCGGCCCAGAGACGCCGCGGTAATGCCCTTCCCCAACCCGGATACCACGCCGCCGGTCACAAAAATGTATTTCGTCATACGTCCTCCTCCGAAAATTTCACGTTCTGTCTACGCAGTCCCGCTTTGGCAGTTTTTATTTATAAGTCGACAAGATCTGCTCCGCCACGGCCCGCTTCGTTACGCAGCGGTCCATCGCCTGCTTTTCGATGTATCGGTGGGCCTCCTGCTCCGTCATATTCAGTTCCCCGATCAGCAGCCACTTGGCCCGGTTCACAAGGCGGATCTCCTCCATTTTTTCCTCAATGGTGGCATTCTTCTTTTCCAGCCCCCGCAAACGCTCCCGGGTACCGCACAGCAGCCGCAGGGATTGGGTAAACAGCTGGGTCGACATAGGCTTGGACAGCACCAGAACGCCCTGTGGCGTCAGCCGTCCGTCAATATCCGGAAAATGCTCTGCCTTCACCAGCAGCAGTACCCCGGCGGCGCTGTGCTGGCAGATATCCTGCGCCAGTCGGGTGCCGAACTCATCCGGCAGCGGCGTGTTGATCACCACCAGATCGTAGCTGTTTTCCAGCAGCTCCCGGCGGGCACCGGCGGCGTCTGTCAGCACCGTAACCGGCCAATAGAACCGCTCCGGCAGAAGGCCCCGGACGGATTCATTGAATTTTGCGGAGGCGGACACCACCAGAACGCTGTACGCATGGCCAAGCTCCATCGTTGTCCCCCTCCTTTTCTATGTTTTTTGCCGCGTGCTTTCTGAGCGGTCAGGTATAGTATTGGATGATCGCTGCAGGAAGATGTTCTTTGATAAAATCACTGGCGGCTGCCGCTGCCTTGGCCTCCGCCCAGGTCTCCGGCAGTCTGCGGTACCGGGCCCGGATCTCCTCCGGTGCCGTGTAAAGGTTCAGATCCGCCGCGGGAGGCAACTGCATATTGTGAGC
>DXUR01000906.1 GCA_019417795.1 Clostridiales bacterium
TGAGACACCTCCTGTCAGATTTCCGTCCGCCTTGCGGCGGCATTTACTCGACACCCCCGGAGACCGGCGGCGCAGTAAGCATATCAGTGCGTACTTATGACGCACGGATTAGTATACATACTTTTTCAAATTCTGTCAAGAAAAAGTTGCAGATTCCGTGAAAAACATCCGGTTTTTTCTGTTTCCTGTACGTTTTGGCAGATATTGTACTTTTTTTGTCGGAGATAACCACATTTTGTTTCCCGACAGCCCCTAAATTTTTGAACTTTATTATTTAGTATATGTGTAATTTCTGTTGCCTGAACGTTCTGTTTTTGATATAATGTAACTCGGTATGATTTTGTCTTTTATAACAAGAGAGGTGTTCTGATTTGAATTCTGTCGCTGATGTGTGGACCAACGTCCTCCAGCAGCTCAAGAAGGATCTCTCGGAGACGACCATCACCACCTGGTTCGATGAACTGACGGCGGTGGACATCCGGGAAAATACCTTCTATCTGCACTGTCCCAACGACTTTAAAAAACGATACATCGAATCCCTGTTTATCAAAAACATCAAAGCCGCCCTTCAGGATCTCTTCTCCATGGAGTTTGAAGTGAAGATCCTGGACGAAGCGGGACTTCTGGAATTTCAGGGCGGCGCGCCCAAGAAAAACAGCGATCGCTTCACCTACGAGGATTTCACGTTTGAGACTTTCGTGGTAGGTCCCAGCAATAAGCTGGCCTACGCCGCCTCTATGGCGGTGGCGGAGCATCCCGCCCAGAACTACAACCCCTTGCTGATCTACGGCGATTCCGGTCTGGGCAAGACCCACTTGCTGTACGCCATCGCTAACGTGATCCGGCAGAATGATCCGGCTGCTAAAATCGTCTACATCAAGGGCGATGACTTCATCAATGAGTTCATTGAGCTGATTCGGGCAGGCCGTGGCAGCGACTTCCGGGCCAAGTACCGGGAGGCAGACCTTCTGCTGGTGGACGACGTGCAGTTCGTGGCCGGCAAGGAACAGGTCCAGAATGAATTCTTCCATACCTTCAATAACCTGTACGAATCCGGTAAGCAGATCGTTCTGACCTCGGACCGTCCCCCCTCTGAGATGACGCTGCTGGATGACCGGCTGCGGACCCGGTTTGAATGGGGCCTGCTGGCGGACGTGACGCCCCCGGACTTTGAGACCCGTCTTGCCATCGTAAAGAACAAGGCGGCGGCGCTGGGTATGGAGCTTCCCGACAAGATCGCCAGCTACATTGCCGAAAATGTCACTGCCAACGTCCGACAGATGGAGGGCACCGTCAATAAAATTCTGGCTTACAAGGA
>DXUR01000907.1 GCA_019417795.1 Clostridiales bacterium
AGATGTGTATAAGAGACAGGTGCTCTTCTTCGGCAATGAGGTTATCCAAAACAGCCTTGTCGCTGATAATTTTATGAATTACCAGCTCTTTTCCAAAAATCAGAGCTGCAATGTACCAGAAGTCGAAACCGCTAACGGCCAGATAGTGATTGACTTGTGTCATGTAGTGCGCAGGGATTTTTCCATCTGCCCACTTATCCGCAGAGAAAGGCGAAACCGTCTTGCACTCCAATCCAGCTTTCTGCCCAACGATCAGGCGGTCAAAGTCTGCCAGAAGCAGTGGATGTTCCTCGCTCTGATAGATAGCGTTTGCATGGCGCACCTTCAGGCCGGTTGCTTCGGTAAACCGCTGCGCCACATAATCCTCCAAATCACGGCCCTGCCGCATGGCTTCGTTGTCGATATTTTCAATGGTATCGCTGATTTTATCGTGGTACACCTGAAATGCGGAGCGATAGGGATTCAGGCCAAGGATGGCACCAGCATCGGTGCCGGTAATGCCGCATTTGCGATAACGGAGCCAATCTTCTTTGGATAAATTCAATGTAGATACAAGCCGTTTCATGCAATGTTCAACCTCTCTTTCATCTGTTCTTCTGCGATAGAGAAATCATATTCCACCAAGTCTTTGATAATGGTGGAAAACTCGTCCACCAAAGTGCGGTCATCATCCAGCCACAGGGTATACAGGAAATCCAGAATGTTCCGCTGCACCCGGAGATGGTTCCAGAAACGCTCGTCCATCTGCTTTTCGGTGTCCAGCGTGATTAACTGTGCAAGTAGGCTTTGGAAAATCGGCTTCAATGCTGTTCAGGAACTCAGAAAATTCCCGGACAGCCCGATTGCTCACATCGTTCATACGTCCTCCTTTATGCTGCTGCCAGCACCATCTTGTAGGCTTTGTCGATCATGGGATTGCCCTCTGCGGTGCGCAGGAACAGATTTTCGTTGTAGTTGCGAGTTTTACGGATGGGGTCTGCATGGGTAGCAAAATCCGAAACAGCGTTTACAAACCGCCAGCCGTTCTTGCCAACCCATTCCAGATCAGGTGCATTGTAGTAGCGAGCCTTCAAATCTTCCTGCAAGCGCAGGTTGTTCTTCCTCTGGCCATCGGTCAGATCTTCGGTGACAGGGAAGAACTCATTGATGAACTCCTGCACCTTGCGGTCAGACAGCTTGATGGTGGTCAGCTCATGGATACCTTTGCCCAGTTTCCCCATGTAGCTGTTGGCAAGCTGTAAGGTCTCACGGGCATCCTGCACCCGGAGCAGAACATTTTCGGTGTGGCGGGCAGTCCAGATGCGCTTTGCAGTAC
>DXUR01000908.1 GCA_019417795.1 Clostridiales bacterium
AATCTGGGCAGCGGCAAAACAGTCCCCGCCCGGGCTGTTGATCCAGAGGGTGATATCGCCGCTACCCGCGTTCAGTTCATCCTTGAACGCCTTCGGGGTCACTTCATCGCCCCACCAGGTCTCGTCCGAAATCTGTCCGTCCAGGTACAGCGTCCGTTCACTGCCGAAGGCATCGGGGACCGCATTGGTCACCCACTTCCAAAATTTATGTTTCATTCGTTTCTCCCTTCTGGGCAAAGGCCCCGGCGTCCTTGAGCTTGGTCATGCTGCCGTTCACCAGGTACAGGTTGCCGCCTTCCTCATCTGGCACAGGGTTCATGTCTTCCATCTCCCGGATATCGTTGGCGGACAGCCAGCCGTTCTGCCGACCGATGCTGTACCCGGTCATGCGGCTCTCGTAGTCGCCGCGCAAGAGGCCGTTCACGTTGAACTTCAGGAAATACTGCTTTTTCTCTTCCGGCAGGAACAGGGCTTTCTGCATGGCCTGTTCCCAGCGGATAACCCATGGGTCCAGAGTGTATTTCACAAATTCCATGGACTGTTGCTCGATGTTATTGAAGGAACTTTTCTCCAGGTCGCCAATCATGTGTGGCGGGATGCGGTAGAGCCGGGCAATCTCATCGAGCTGGAACTTCCGCGTTTCCAGGAACTGTGCTTCTTCCGGCGGGATGCCGATCTGCTGGTACTTCATGTAGAGTAGGCAAGTGCCGCCGTGCATTGTTTCCAATGTCGGTTTGCACAAGCCTCTCCCCAAACCGTGCTTACACCTCTCGATGTACACGGCTTTCCATTTACACTATGACGAATGATGGATTTTCTTATGGCATTCTTTACAAACAACAAGTGTTTTCCGCTTTCTTGCAATCATCGCCATTTCCCATTGCTCCTTACCTTTGAGGTTTTTCATCTTGTTGATGTGATGAATTTCAAAAGCAATGCCATCACCTTCCGCACCGCATAATTCACATTTACAAGCCTTCAACCTGGCTTCAAGAGAATTTCTTGTGTTGAAATGGATATGGTTCTTCACCGTATCAATGCTTGGTTCGTCAAAGACAGTTCCTCGTTTGAAGTCCGAGAATTTCACAATCATCATGCGCTTTTTCTCTTTCTTCGTTTTATAAGGAATGCCCCACGACTTTCCGCACTTGAATATCCTCTTTATGCCTGATATTCTGGTTTTATGCTTCTTAGCAAGTGTTTTCAGACAGCTGTATTCCATCAGATAAACGAAATACGTCAGCTTTGAGAAATTACTGGCTATGCAGTAATAATTACAGATTCCACGAGTCTGCGAGTTATAGGT
>DXUR01000909.1 GCA_019417795.1 Clostridiales bacterium
TGGGCGTTCTTTGCGGTGCTGCTGGCGATCTCCTCCGTCATGTGCCTGCTGGGGTTTCGGTTCGGCCGGGACATCGAGAAGGAGGCAGAGCGGCAGCAGACCTTCTTCCAGAATGCCTCCCACGAGTTGAAAACGCCGCTTATGGCGATACAGGGCTACGCGGAGGGCATACAGGCGGGCGTGATGGACACAGGCAGCGCGGCGGAGGTGATTCTGGCGGAGAGCGACCGCATGACGGAGCTGGTGGACGAGCTCCTGGACATCTCAAAAATCGATATGGGGCGGCAGCAGCTTGCCCTTTCCGAGATGGATGTTCGGGAGCTGCTCTACGACAGCATACGCGCCGTGGAGCCGACAGCCGCCGCCGGCGGTATCACCATCACGCCGGACTTCCCCGAAACGCCCATTATGGTCAGCTGCGACGATACCCGGCTGCGCAGAGCCGTCACCAATATCCTGTCCAACGGCGTGCGCTATGCTCGCAGCGAGCTGCGCCTGACCTGCCGCGCGGACAGGCGGCAGGTGACCATCCGGATACAGGACGACGGGGACGGCATCGCCGAGGAAGATCTTCCCCACATCTTTGACCGCTTCTATATGGGGCGGAGCGGAAAATCCGGCATCGGCCTTGCGCTGACCCAGGAGATCATCCACCTGCACAAGGGAACCATCCGCGCCCGCAACGGGGACACCGGCGCCGTTTTCGAGATCTCCATTCCGGTGAGCAGATAAGAAGATCACCGCGCTGCCTTTGGGCACCTTTCTTGAAAAAAGGACGGACTCAGACTTTTGTTGATACCGGGTGGAGAGTTTCCTGTGATTTTCTCTTGTGCCGACATTGTTAGAATGGAGTACATCTATGGGTTGTAAAGCAAAAAAATATCTGCATATTTATGACTGGAACTACTGGTGGGGCTATTACCGCTGCGGCAAGGACTGGGAGCCTTTCCACGCGGCTGAGTTTTCTCTTTCCGAGGACGAGGCAGGAAAGGCACCCTTTTTCCACTTTGATTTCCATAACCTCCCTGCCCTTCACCAGACCATTCTGGACGGTGAGTTTGTGGAGCCGGATAACCCGGATCATCCGCACTTTCTGGAGCAGGCAAGGCGGCTCAGAAACGGCGAACAGGACTGGTTCGTCGGGGCGCTGTACTATCCGCTTTTTTCACCGGAGATGCATTTCTGCAACGCCTCCGTCCGGAGCGGCGTCCCGCTGACACAGCTGCTTTCCCCGTCTGTACCGCCCTATTACGGGGTGATCTTTCTCCGGGAGGAGCGCCCCCTCACTCCGGAGGTGCTGACGC
>DXUR01000091.1 GCA_019417795.1 Clostridiales bacterium
GGCCCGGACTTTTTGAGGATGACCGGGTTGAACATGACGAGATAGCCGTCCTCGCTCTCGAATGCGATGATGCGTTTAGCGACGCCTATCATGTTCGCTGCCATGCCGACGCAGCCGTCTTTGTGGGCGATGAGCGTTTCCAGCAGGTCCTGCGCGATGGGCAGGTCTTCCGGCAGGGCAGACGCGGCTTTTCGGGCGAGAAAAAGCTCGTCTTTGCAGATGTCACGAATCATATTATTTCAGCTTCTCAAGAATTTCGTCGGCGCTCACACCGCTGGCGAGGAGCTTTTTCAGCACATCCTCGGCTTCGGCCTTCTTGGATGCCTCGGCGGCTTTCTGGGCGGCAGCGGCCTGTCTGGCTTCCAGCTTGGCTACTTCTTTGTCGAGCTTCTTGACCGAGGCCTTTTTGGCTTTCAGGTCGGCGTTCAGCGACTTGACGTCGGTCTTCAGCTCTTCGATGCTGGCAGCCACTTTCAGGATCTCAGCTTCCACGGCGGCTTTTTCTTCCTGCTTTGCTGCGATTTGTGCGGCAAAGTCGGCGGTCACTTTAGTGGCCTTGACTTTATTCTTGCTTCCTTTGGGTCTGGGCATGGCGGGATACCTCCTGATTTTGGTTAGTTTGTGAGATAAGTATATCACACTTTTTATGTGCATTCCAGTCGGCTTTTAAGCAAAAATACAGAACAAAAAACCGCAAAAAGCGCAGATGTTCCTGCAGCTCTTCGCGGTTTTTCCTTTTATCGGAGTGGCGAGACTCGAACTCGCGGCCTCCTGCTCCCCAATATGCCCAAAATCGGATTGAATGGTTGCAAATCGCCTTATTTTATGTTGAATCACCGTCATATTTATTCAAAGCGATTCTCTTTGGTTTTGTTTCATTTTGGATGAATAACGCACAAATAACGCACAAAACAGCAGTGCGATAAAGCGGACAGAGGTATTATACAGCGGCCTTTGCCCGCTCTTTTTATGCCCGGCTCTTTTCGCGGATGTTGTCAAAAACAATTTCCATTGCGTCCGACGCTGCCGCGTCTGCTGTACGGATGAACCCCGCGTAAATATCCGTGGTGGTGGAGGTCTGAGCGTGGCCCAGACGGCCCGAAACCGTTGTGATGGGAACATGGGCGGCTATCATCAGGCTTGCGTAGGTGTGCCGCAGGCTGTGGAAGTGCACCGCCGGGAGATCATGCGCCCGCAGGAAGTGCGGGAACCATGTTGTCAATCTTTCCAGATCAAAGGGTGTTCCGTCCCAGCTGGTAAACAACAGGTCATTTTGCACCGTCTTTCCGTTCTCCACCTGCACAGTACGCGCCCACATCGACCCAACGCGCAGCCGTTCCGCCTTTTGATAGAGCTGGTACTCCCTCAGCATATCCATACAGTTTGCGCCCACCTTGAAGGTACGGTTTGACGCTTTGGTTTTTGGTGCTGTGAAGATAAGCCCCTCATGCGGGATGTATTCCACTGTGCGGTTTACGGAGATGGTGGAGGCATTGAAATCAATATCTGACAAACGCAGGCCGCAAATCTCGCCCCGGCGCATCCCTGTGAACAAACCAAGCTGCACCATAGCGCTGTACTGTGGCGGAACATCATGCAGCGCAGCCAGCAGCCGCGCGGCGTCGGCCTCTTCCAGATAGGACACTTCAACAGCTTCTCCCTTTGGCGGTTCTGCCCGCTTTACCGGGTTATCCTCCACAATGCCCCATTGCACCGCCTTTGTGAAGACGCTGGACAACATCCGGTGATAGTGCTGCACTGTGTTCCCGTTTAGCTTGCCGCCCTCTTTGGTCTGTTCGGTGAATGCTTTGGAGAAGATCACCCCGGCGGCGCGGGCTACCTTCTTAGCTGAGGCCCGGCTTACCGGCGTTCCGTTGCAAACACAGGTCATTGTGCGCCCACCTACACCCGCAGCCTTTGCGGTCTCCTGCCGCTTACCGCGTGGCAGCTCCTTGAGAAGGGCAGGCGTTGCCAGATATACAGAATCCCGCCGCGCTCCCGCCTCTTCCAAACTGGAATAAAAGGCCATCAGGTGCGAGGGCCTTATCTGGCTTGCCCTCATGTGGCCCAGCGCCGCAGAGATACGTGGCCGAAGATACCGATATTCTACCCCGGTTTTGGGTTTACACTTCTTGTCGATGTACTCCGAAAACCAGCGGTCTATCAGGTCATCCAGCTTCATATCTGCATCGAGAGCCAGACCGTTATGCACTTCCCGTTCAAACTCATCTGCCCGGCGGCGCACTTCCTTTTCCAGCTTGCGCCCGGTCAAGGTGGGCGGAGGGGTGAAGGTGCGGGACGTTGTGACCTGCTTGCCGTTCCGATCATACCCGGTAGACACCCGGAACAGGTAGGAAGTGGAGCCGTTTTCATTCTTTCGCTTCACAATCTGAGCCATTTTGGGAAACCTCCATTATTGTCTGTTCAATCAAGTAATCTGCATAATGGCCGACCTCAACAAAAACGCCTGCGCGGCGGTTTTCTGAGATTTTTTCAGGAGACAATCCATATTCTTTGGCGGCATTGCTGACCATTCGGTCAAGAATCTTTCGCAACAGAACAGCCGTCATGGTAGGTCCATCCGGGCGGAGAATCTCGCTTTTCTCTGCTTCTTCTTTCTCCGCCTCTGTTCGGAAATCATCCTCACACAACAGCCATTCTTTGCGAACGCCTACCGCATCTGCCACCAATGCGGCAAGCTGTTCTGTAAGTTTCCGCCCTCCCCTGACCACCGACGAAAGGTGACCGGGTGTCACATGGGCAAAGTCTTCAGCAATTTTGTACTGTGGAATCCCTGTTGAAATTATTGCTTGTTTGAGACGTTTGCCGCGTTTTTTGTTCAGTTCGGAGGAATCAACATTGTTCTGCATGATTAGTCACCACATTCTTGTTATTTTGAAAAGAAAACTTTATGTTAATAAATCAATCAAGCGAAATTTTGAATGTTTACAAAATTAACATTCCGTGACACAATAATAGCATAGCACAAAACAAAAATCAACAACAGGAGATGATAAAAATTGACTGAAGCAGAAAAGTTTGTGCCGATACGAAAACTAGCCGAGAGCGGTTTTTTGACTGAGTCGAGGTTGAGAAAGATGCACAAACAAGGAAAGCTCCCCGGCATCTGGTGCGGAAAGAAATTTTTGGTCAATGTTCCACTTCTGAATGAAGAACTTGACAGAGAAAGCAAGAAGCAGTTAAGCGGAGGTGGATGTAATGAGTAATGCGGTGCAATATCCGACTATGGCAACAGTGAAGGACGCTGCCGCCCGGTTCGGCATCTCTGAATACTTCTTGCGGAATCTCTGCCGCGCTGGTAAGGTTCGCTTTGTCTGTGTCGGCAACCGCTGGTTGATCAACATGGACAGCCTCGCCGCCTACTTCAACGAAGGTGACGACCCGGCGGAGCTGGAAAGCCGTCACGGGTAAAGCAGAATGGGACGTAAGAGCAAAGGAGAGTTGCCCCGCTGGCTCACCGCGTCACTAGATCAAAAAGAAAAACGCTTTGTGCAGGTTGGTAACACGCTGCTGTTTGATAGGCGTTTTACTGCTTTATCCGTGGGGGCCAGATATTTCTACATTCTCGCGGCAAATGAATCAGGCGGGCAACGCTCTTTTCAGTTTCCGGCATCAAAAATGGAGGCACTAGGAATCTCCAAACGAACAGGTTGGAACTACTTGAAAGAACTGGAAGCCGCCGGGTTTATTGAGTGTATCAGGAGCGGAAAATGCGCCCGGCAACCAAACGACTACCAGTTTTCTTTTCAATGGTTAGAACCGCCTTGAATTTTCGGGAGGATATGGCAATATATTGTATATGTGTGCAAAATCTGCATAGTTCATCAAAATGCGAAATAACGTAGCATCGTTATATCGCTATGCAAAAATTGCACAGTGTCTCCCGTGAAAACAGCCTTGCACTACGCAAAATCTGCATACATAAAGGCCCTACACTATGCAAAATCTGCACAGCCAAAATAAAAAGCCACCCGGTGACCATCAGACACCGAGCGGCCAGACAGGAGGGAATGCACAATGCGAATCTATGACATTCTGCCCGTAGGGGAAGAAAATGCCATTCCCGGCGACGAGATAGAGCGCCGGTTAGGCATCACGCGGCGAGAGCGCCGGGCAATGGCAGCGCAGGAGCTGGAAAGCGGCCTCTTTGTGCTATACACCACCACGCGCCCCGGTGGGTACTTCCGCCCGGCGGAGGGAGAGAAGGGCCGTCAAGAACTGGCCCGCTTCTATCATCGGGAACAGGCGCGGGGACTTGCCAGCCTCAGAAAGTTGGCGGCAGTCGGTGCAGCGCTGGCCCAGTGCGGCGATCAGACCACGCTTGACCCGCCGGGAGACAGAACACGATGAACCAGCGGCAGCGGGCTTTCTGTGAAGCCTACCTTCTCAGCGGCAACGCCACCGAGGCCGCAATAAAAGCCGGGTACAGCCCCAAAAGCGCCCGCAGCATCGGTCAGCGGTTGTTGACTTATGTTGACATTCGGGAATATCTGGCTGACCGCAACGCGGAGATCATGGCCGAGAACACAGCGACCCTTGAAGAAATCCGCAGCTTTTGGACAACCACCATGAGAGATCAGGAGGCCAAGCAGGCCGACAGGCTCAAGGCGTCCGAACTGCTTTCAAAAGCGCTGCTTCTGGAACGCTCCCGCGAGGAAGACCGTGCCGCCGCTGGAACGGTGAACCCGTTTGAGGAGCTGACAGACGAAGAACTTCGCAGGCTGGCCGCGTTGGATGAAGAATTAGAGTAAATCGAGGAACCAAGTGAAAAAAAGCGAGATGAACGCTCTTGTTGTCCGGCGGACAGCTCCGCAAAACAGGTTCATGGGATGCAATCCGGCATCTCTGAAGATACACCTCAACCGCAAAGGAGAATAAAAACATGAACGTATTCACCGAAATCAATACCCGCGAACTGGAAAACACCCTCAAGGGCAAGGCTGTCCGCTACATCGTCAACGATGCAGGGGAAGGGCTGTGCTTATTCTTTGAGGGCTGGACGGACAACACCGGCTCAAACCACGGTGACGCTATCCACATCAGCCCGGTCATTGATGCAGCTGGCAAGCCGCAGCTTGTTGTGCAGTATGTCCCGGAAGAGGAACGGCCCGAAGACAGCGAAACCTGCAACAACGGCGTTGTGGGTGAGTAACCTACTCGCCGCATGACCCACGAAGCCCCCACGGCCTCAGAAACAGAGGCGTGAGGGCTTTTCTTTATGTCTGCATCAACTTTTTCCCGCCGGGCAGTGCATCGCCCGTTCTAGGTGCTTGCCAGACGTTGCGAGAGTATGCACAGGCAAAACAAAAAGGAGGCCGCAGCGTTACGACCTCCATGCTGTACCCGCCCGGCGGGTCATTCGTCTTCCCATTCATCGACCCGCCGACCATGCGCCCACGCCTCGCGGGCCTGATTTAAGCTCATGTGGTTGGCACAGTCTTCTTCATCCGGGTTTTCGAGCTGGCAAAGATCATCTTCCCAGTTGCACACCGGGCAAATATCAAAGTCCCCGGCATACTCAAACGTGTACTTGCCGCAGACCGGGCAGATATAGCTTTCTCCAACTTTTACGATTCTCATACAATGCCGCCTCCCTACCGGTGGGGTGCATCTGGCTCACCCCATAGTGATAGCAAAAGGCCGCTGCATCTCTGCAACGGCCTCTTTCTGTTCGAGAATCAGGCGGGGTGACGTTTCCCGCATCTCCTAACAATGGGCGGCAGCTGCCTGTTCTGCCCTCTGGTTCTCTTTGCAAGTCTATTATACCAGAACACGAAAAAATGTCAATTCATGTTGGTTCGTTTAGTATCGTTTCAATGTGCCTTTTTCGATGAAGTTTAGAACGCGGTTTGTATTCAGGCGGTAGACCGACCGGGCAAAGAGCTGACCCCGCGCAGAAACGCGGACGGCGACCTTGACATAGACGCTGTTAACCTGCACTTCCTTGACGTATTCAATCGAGCCGTCCTTTGCGTTCAGGGCCACATAGTCCGGCGCGGACAGGATCAGCGGGATATATTCCCCATAGAGGGCAAAATCCGCCGGGTGGCGGCTGACCATGTGGGCTATATTAGATTCACCGAGTAGAATACTCTGCCCCTCTGTCATGGACAGCCCAAGCAGATCAATAACGCGCTGGCACAGTACGCCTACCTGTTTGGCGTGGTCTGGCATCGTTCAACATCCTTCCCAGCCTTACAGCCCTTTGATACTTTCCAGCAGCGCGGCCCGCCGGGCCTCTGTCTCATCGTCCTGTGCATCTCCGGCGGTGTGTTTCTGTTCGGGGTGTTCCTCCAGATAGGCTTTCACAGCCTGCTGCAAGACCGCATTAGACGTTGTTCCCTGTGCAGCACAAGCGGCCTTGAACTGTTCCGCCGTCTCCCGCTTGACCTTACAGGCCAGAACGACCATGTTTTCTTTGTCCCATTTGGCATTAGCTCTTTTTCTTGCCTCAGTAACCATTGCTTTCCCTCCTGTTCTGTAAACAGTATATCATAAAAGCAGAACGGTTTACAGTACAAATATACACAGAAACACACTGTAAACCTTGTTGAATCTGTCAATAGACTTGTACGGTAAACAGTACTATAATAGAATCACAGCAAGGGAGCACGACCGGAAGGCAAGGGGCGAAGGATGTACCGGGAGCGCAAGAGCAGAACGCCAGCTAAGACAGTAACCCACTCCCGCCGCTGTATATGAAAAATGACCCGGTGACCGCTACCAACGAAACACCGAGCCAAACCCACAACAGGGTCAAGCCTAGTATAACAGGGCTGGCCCGCAAAGTAAAGCGAGGACAGTATGAAAAAATACAATCTTTCGGAGATCATGCACAAGGCGTGGAAGCTGTACCGGAAAGGCGTTGCCGCCTTTGGCGAGTGCCTGCACCGGGCATGGAACAGCGCAAAGGCCGAACCCATCAACGCCCAGCGCATTGAGAAAGCCCAGCAGACCGCAGGCGTGGCCGAGCCGGTGAACACATGGGCAGGTTGGAAAGCCGCAGGCTATGAAGTCCTGCACGGCACACAGGCGCTGTTTCAAGTGGTTCTTATCCACAGCAGCAAGGGCGACGGTAAAACCTACCGCGCATCATTCTTTGGAGCCTCCCAAGTGAAGCCCCTGAACGCCTGATATTGAACCGCTGACCCGGCGGCGCAGAGAAAGCCCACCGGGATTTATTTTGAAGGGAGATTTTCACAATGAACCGAGTAGATGTTGAAAGCGCTGTTATTGCAATGGGAGATGTTGCTGTGTGCATCAAGATGGTGGACGACGCGACCGAGGAGGGGAACGCGGTGCAGCAGGGCCGAGCGGTGCAAGTCCTTATGGACATCTTCAAGGCCAGATATGCCGCTCTTGTGTCCTGTGTTCAGGGCGACCAGAGCGCCGCGCAGGGCAGTTTTTGAGGCAATAACGCACAAATAACGCACAAGCGGGCGATTTCGCCCCTCATATCGAACAAAAAGACCCACGACAAACGCTGAATTTTAAGCGTTGCATCGTGGGTTTTATTCATATCGGAGTGGCGAGACTCGAACTCGCGGCCTCCTGCTCCCAAAGCAGGCGCGCTACCAACTGCGCAACACCCCGGCGGTGATACTTAGATAGTATACCTTTTTTTGGACGCGGAGTCAATCCCGGGGTGGAAAAATCAGGACTTGGTGCCGCAGCAGCCGCAGCCCTCTTTGACGGCAGGCAGGCTCTGGGCCAGCTGCTCGAGGGTCACGCTGTCGATGTACTGGTTGATGACCTCGTCGAGGCCGGCCCAGAAAGGCAGAGTGAAGCACTGGTCAGACATGGGACATTCGTTGGTCTCGCTGCCGAGGCAGGGGATGGGGGCAACGCTGCCCTCAATGGCGCGCAGGATCTCACCGGCGGTGTAGTCGGCGGGGGCTTTGGTCAGGCGGTAGCCGCCCTGACTGCCGCGCTCACTCTTGACGAGGCCCACGCGGGCCAGCGGGGTGACGATCTGCTCCAGATATTTCAGGCTCAGCTGCTGGCGCTCGCTGATCTCCTTCAGCGAGACGGTAGAACCCGGGGCGTAGCGGGCCAGCTCGGCCATCAGCCGCAGCGCATAGCGGCTCTTGGTGGAAAATTTCATAGCGGTTTTCTCCTTGCTTGCCTTCCAGTATACCACGACTACCCGCTTTTGGAAAGTGAAAAAACCTGCCTTTTGCTCCGGACGCGGAAATATCGAAAAGTCATCTTGCTAGAACAAAAAATATCTGTTATCATAAGATGATGCAACAAGAGATATAAGGAGAGACACTTATGATACAGAAGATCGAGCCCGCAGCCGCTATCCGTCTGCTGGACGCGAAAAAGGCACAGGCTGTGGACGTGCGGGAGCCGGACGAGTACGCAGTGGGCCATATCCCGGGCGCAAAACTACTGCCGCTGGGTGAGGTGATGAGCCGCGCTGCCGAGGTGCTGCCCGACAAGGACGCACCCTGGCTGGTCTACTGCCGCACCGGCCGCCGCAGCGCTGACGCCGTCCAGAAGCTGGATGCGCTGGGCTATACCAATATCTACGACCTCGGCGGCATCCTCAGCTGGCCCTATGAGATCGAAGGGGACTTTGAGGGGCATTTCTAATGTGACGGAGAGCGGCGTCGCGCGCCTGTGCGCGGGGCAGAGCGCTTTTTCGCTGGGCTAAGTTCTCTTTTGCGTGCCAAAAGAGAACCAGAAAACCACCAGCGATTTCGACGC
>DXUR01000910.1 GCA_019417795.1 Clostridiales bacterium
AATATGAAGTGAATACCCGCCGCGCTTGGCGGGTTTCGCTCTGAGCGAAACGATAGCGTACTATCGTAATTGGAGGATATTATGGAAAATAATGAGTCGATGGAAGTTTTTGCGAAGGCACCGATTCGCAAAGCGGTTTTACAAAACGCACTGCCCGCAATGGCGGCGATGCTCATGGTGCTGATCTACAATCTGGCGGACACGTTCTTTATCGGGCAGACCCATGACGATCTGCAAGTGGCGGCAGTTTCCCTTGCCACGCCGGTTTTCCTGCTGTTTATGTCTGTGGGAACGGTCTTTGGTATCGGCGGCACGTCGGTGATCTCCCGCGCCTTGGGCGAAGGACGGAAGGACTACGCAAAAAAGGTCTGCTCGTTCTGTATGTGGAGCTGTATTGCTGTCGGAGTGCTGATGTCTGCACTGTTTCTGATTTTCATGGATCAGATTCTTGCGCTGATCGGCGCAAGCACGGAGACCTGGGACTATGCGAGAACCTATCTGACGATTGTAAGCTGCTCCGGTCCGTTTGTCCTGATCGCCAACTGCTACTCTAATGTCATTCGTGCCGAGGGACAGTCCGGCAAGGCGATGATGGGGCAGCTTTTGGGAAATCTCTTGAATGTCATTCTTGACCCCATTATGATTCTTGTGTTCGGCTGGAACATTGCCGGTGCAGCCATTGCAACCGTCATCGGAAATGTGGTGGGCGCGGGATATTACATTGTCTACTTCCTGAAAGGCTCGTCCTCTCTCAGCATCAGCCTCAAGGACTTTTCCGTGAAGGAAAAGGTAGCCTCCGGCGTTCTGGCAATCGGCATTCCTGCTGCCTTGGGAAATCTTCTGATGAGCCTTTCCAGCATCCTCATGAACAGTCAGATGGCAAAATACGGTGATATGGCGGTAGCCGGTGTGGGCGTTGCCATGAAGGTCACAATGATGACAAGCATGGTCTGTATCGGACTTGGGCAGGGTGTTCAGCCGCTGCTCGGTTATTGTGTCGGTGCGAAAAACTGGGAACGTTACAGAAGCGCCCTCAAATTCTCGCTGATATTTGCCTTTTTCCTCAGCGCCGCGCTGACGCTGATCTGTTACCTCTTTACCGGACAGATCGTCAGCGTATTCCTCACGGATGCGGCGGCGTATGACTATGGCGTTTCCTTTGCCCACATTCTCCTTTGCACCAGTTTCCTGTTTGGCGTATTCTATGTGCTGGTCAACGCGCTGCAAGCCCGCGGCGCGGCAACGGAATCCCTGATCGTCAATATCTCCCGTCAGGGGCTTATCTACATTCCGGCTATG
>DXUR01000911.1 GCA_019417795.1 Clostridiales bacterium
TATAGAGTATTTTGTTTTGCATCTGACTGCAGCGCTTACTTGAGCAGCCGCGGATAATCTGTTGTGCCATTGACGATCGCATAAACGTAGACGGTGTCCCCAATCAATTTGTAGATGGCAACATAAGTCTTCGTCAGCACAAGTTTACGGTAACCGCTTGCCGCAAGGATCGGGTCCGGATGCGTTTGCCCCATCAGCGGGAAATCCCGCAGACGGTTTATGGTCGTTTTCATCGTGCTGTAGATTTTTCGCGCGTAGGGAGTTCCTGCCTCCGTAATGTGATACTTTACGATCTCCTCGAAGTCGTGTTGAGCAAGTGGAAGATAGACCAGTTTACTTTTCGTAGGCACGGAACAGCTCCTCCATTCTTTCGTCAAGCTCCTCCGGCGTGCAGACAGGCTCTCCGCTCAATCTGCTGAGTTCCGCAGCATAAATTTTGTCGCGGTGTCGGAACATTTTTTCCCGCTCCTCGTATGCAGCCATGCTCATATAAACACCGTCATCTTCACCCTTGTTCGTGATGAAGATCGGTTCACCGGATGCCTTTGCCAGCTCAGAGATCTGCGTGTACTCATTCCGCAGGGCGGAGGATGGTCTGATTTGCATAGAAAGCCCTCCTTATCAATTTCTTGATAGTATTATATCAAGATAACACCTTTTATGCAAGTCTATCTTTGTGAGGTGCAAAAGGTGACTTTATAGGCCTACAGCATTCGCCGGCAAAGCAACCATTGTGTCTTATTCGTTGCCTCTGGAAGGAGAGTCCAGATTCGATTTTTAAATTCTTTCTTCACGAATTAGATCCCAATGATATTCCAGATGTATTTCGGCGCGATCAGGCTGAAAATCAGGCAGGCAAAGAGGATGGCGGGGCCGGTCCACTCAAACTGTCCTCTCTGGCGATAATCAAAGTACGCGCCGCCAAGCTTTACAAAGAATGCGATAGCGAGGATCATATCCAGCGCAGGGAACACCACCTTCTCCACCACGCTCTTGATCTGCTTGGCCGCCTCCGTCCATGTCTGCTCCACCGCTCCCGCGACATCCCCGCCCGCAGCGAGTGCCGAGGTGCAGCAGAGGGTGGTCAGAAGCAGAAGCGTCAATGTCAGAATAATCATTTTTCTGTATTTCAAGAAATCTCAACCTCCTTAAAATGGGGATGCCGCCCCTTGCGGAGCGGCATCCGTTGTTAGTCCTTAATAACCGGTGCGAGGCAGGGGCTTGCTGGGGGCATAGACACGGGTGACCCAGCGGGAGGTCGCCATGATCCACTGCCCGTTGTAGACGC
>DXUR01000912.1 GCA_019417795.1 Clostridiales bacterium
GCCGCATGACCTCCAACTACCAGGAGAACAACTGGGGCCGGATCATGGACGGCCACGCCATGATGGACAAGATGGCTTCCCTGCTGGCAGGGGTTGGCGCACGATAAGAACAGAACGAGACGGGATAGAGAAATCTATCCCGTCTCTTTTTTATGGTTAGCAAAATTATAGGACGGTTTGTAAATATAGTACAAGCAATCAACAATTTTTTGAAAGTGAGGTATGACTGATGAAAAAGGGGTTTAACGATGAGGGTTTTATGGCCTATGTAGAGTATCAGTTTCCGGGCGTGTTTTCCAGAAGCGGAGGCTCTTTTACACGGGAGCTGTTGGAGAATCTGATTGAGTATGCCCACAAACACGAGCAGGTGGGCAAAGATCAGTTTTGCGATTTTCTCTCCAGCCTTCTCCCCGAAATGGAGATGGGTGAGGTTGCCGCATTTATGGAAGATGACTGTTTGACTGCCTCCTATGGTATTGCGGAGAAACGTCGGGTTATGGAAGAAAGGGATATTCGGGTAGAGGTCACGGACGGTGTTACCCATGTATTCGTGGGCGGAGAGGAGTTGTATTTGTGATGTTGAAGCCTGGACGTTACAAATCCGAGCATGATGGCAATGTCTTTCAAGCCTATCGGTATGTCATGGAAGTCAAGGAAACCGCGAAGTCCTATATCTTCAAGCTGCTGGAAGTTGAGAACCGATACGCCGACGATCATATCGAAATCATGTTTGGCGGCAAGAAGCGGATTGTTCTTCCCAAGGATAAGCCTTGCCGTCATGCAATGCGAGTGTGGAGCGACCACGACTTCACGATTTACCCCTTCCAAGCCGGCGTTCCGTTCTACTTCGAGAAGGAGGATGTGGCATGAAAATCCCCAAGTATGTTTATGAGCTGGTGGAGCTGGGGCGGTTACGTCCCGCTCCTTTGGATGAGCAGGCCAATTCGAGTATTGCAGGCCAGGGTGAATATGGATATATGTTCCGAGTCTATCGGAAGAGCAACAGTCAATCCGGCGGAGTGTTTGTTGCCGAGGTGGAACGTATAACAGCCTGGGCGCGACGGGAGTACGCGGAATCCAACATTCATACATACCGCTGGTACACCGATAAAGAGCACCGTAAACCTTACTACAAGCGGGATTATGCACTGGTGACAATCACTGATCCAGTTGCACAGCAGCTGGAAAAGTTGATTGCTTTGGTTAGCAAGAAACACTAACGGTCTGTAAATATAGTGAGGAGGTGGTCAATGTGTTTCGAGTTATCATCGCCGGAGGGCGAGACTTT
>DXUR01000913.1 GCA_019417795.1 Clostridiales bacterium
TTGACCTGCGGGAAGCGCATAAGGACGATTTTTTCAGCGTCCCGGAGGACAATCCTCTGGAAGATTTTTTGCAAGCCGCCGAGGAAACCGCCAGCCCAGACAGCGACCCGGAGCAAGCAGCTTTGGCGTTTATCTGTAAGCGGCTCAAATTGAATTTGAAAAAGCTGTCCGAGGAAGAAAAGAAGTGGCTGAAGAAGATTGCACAGAAGTCAGACTTGCTGAAAAATCCAACCCCACAGCGGGGGAGAAAGTAATAAATATGAAATTACAGAATGGAGAAAATCAAAAACATGAATTTCTTTAAGAAAAAGAACTCGCAGACAAATAGTAAGCTAACAAAGCCGGATATTGAAAAACTTTTACAAGAAGCATATCAAGCTAATCCTAAGTGTTACGAAAAGGAAGATGGTACACTTTTGATAGGGCTTGCGCTTACAGAAGATACCGATTCTCTTTTCCCCATCGTGCCGGAGGAGCAGTGGGCAATAGAGGGCAAGACAATTAGCGAATGGATTATTACAATGGTTAGCCTTACAAATCCACAAGGTGGAATCATCGGGCAAATGGAATACCACGAAGCCATAAAACGACTTGAACCATTTATTCTTATGAAAAAAGATAATTGGGCACTTATTAGAGCAATGACCCATGAAGAATTAGACAGTCTATTTGGAAATCTTCCTCGTAAATTATATTGATTACATACAGATTAGGAACGGATAGCAAAGCCAGCCGTGTCAGTCAACGGTCAAGATGAACGGCGCATAAATGCGCCGCCGTTGACAGCCTCGCCCGTCTTTGCTGATGGGTAATCAAGGCGGGAAAGCCCTAAAATGGCTTTCCCGCCCATTTCAATTTTGAGAGAAAAATCTGTCTGCTTTTTCGTGAGTGTGTCCACAAGTGCGGAACATTTTGTCCCATAGTCCGGCATAGGACGAGGGACGGGGCTTTCATATACGCCCTGTCTGCTGATGAAACCAGTCCTGCGCTTGCGGCTCCACGCCACGCAATCACAGCCCTGTTTTCCTGCCGTTTCAAATGCCCTTGCCCTCCCTGGCGGCAACGGCATTTTCGCAGCAACGCCGACAGAGCGTATAACACACTACACTTTGCAAGCAAAGTCGTGTGCCAAGGGGCAAGCCCCTTTGGAAACCCCGGACAACAAAACAGGCTGAATATCCCGCACTTCCCCGGTGCTTGATATTCAGCCTTTATTTGTTGTCAGCAGCCCCCGTTTCGTGGTCTGCGTGTAGTTCCTTGTAAACTGACCTAA
>DXUR01000914.1 GCA_019417795.1 Clostridiales bacterium
GTGTCAAAGATTAGCTCGCCGCCGGTGGGAAAATCCGGGGCCAGCAGCGTCTCCGTCAGGTCGCAGTCCGGGTTTTTCAAATAGGCCACCGTAGTATCGCAGACCTCTTTCAGGTTAAAGCCGCAGAACTGGGAGGCCATACCCACGGCAATGCCGCTGTTGGCGGATACCAGAATATTGGGGAAGGTGGTGGGCAGCAGCGCCGGCTCCTTCATGGTGTTGTCGTAGTTATCCACGAAGTCCACGGTGTCGCTGTCGATGTCCTTGAAGATCTCGCCGCAGATGGCGGAGAGCTTTGCCTCCGTGTACCGGGGGGCGGCCCAGGACATATCCCTGGAATAGGACTTACCAAAGTTGCCCTTGGAGTCCACAAAAGGCGTCAGCAAAGCGCCGTAGCCCTTGGAGAGACGCACCATCGTATCGTAGATGGCGGCATCGCCGTGGGGGTTTAGGCGCATGGTCTGGCCCACGATGTTGGCGGACTTCGTCCTTGCTCCCGTCAGCAGCCCCATTTTATACATGGTGTAGAGCAGCTTGCGGTGAGAGGGCTTGAAGCCGTCGATCTCCGGAATGGCCCGGGAGACGATGACGCTCATGGCATAGGGCATGTAGTTGGTCTCCAGCGTGTCGGTGATGGGCTGCTCCACCACCGCCGCCCGGAGGCCCATGACGTTGGGGTTGCTAACTGGATGCCGGGATCCTTCCGGCTGCTTCTTTTTCGGCATAATAAACGTTCCTTATTTTATCCACAAAAAAGTGGTGTTTTTGCCAGATAAATCGCTGAGCAACACGGCTTTGCCGTGCAGATGTCCCCTGTATGTTCCTTGCTTCACAAAGGAGCGTGGCGAACCGCCGCAGGGATGCAACGAGGTGCCGCTTTGCGGCACAGGAAGGCACGGCTTTGCCGTGAGAATGTCCCCCACATTTTCTTTTTGTGCTTGTCAAAAAGAAAATGTGCCGGACACGGTACAAAAGAAAAAGCGCTTAGGGATGAATTGCCCGGCGGAGCGGTCAACTCACCCAAAACGAGGGGCTGACCGATACGAACTGCCGAGGAAGCCCGGCGGCCTCCTGCAGGCTGCGCCGATAGATGTTCCGCGAGGAACTGCATACCCGCATTTGATAATGCTGCGGATTGCCGTGGCGCAAAATTGAAAGGCTTTCCGCAATAGCCCCGTGCGTTCCGCTGCGCTACGCACTACCTGGTTCTACAAATGCGTATCAGCGGCAGCGGAAAGAGGGGCAGGGGGTGTCTTATTTGCACCCCGAAATC
>DXUR01000915.1 GCA_019417795.1 Clostridiales bacterium
TTCATGTATCTGCTGGCAAAAGAGGTAGGCACCTTTGACCATCCGTTCCTCAACGGCGTTATGCCCAAGCTGCCGTATCCCCACGAGTTGTGCTGCGCAGGCGTGTGGCATTCCACGGAGGAGAAGATCGACGTGCTCAAGGCATTGGGCTTCCACGATTTTGACTTCTATCAGACACTGCTGAAGAACCCTATGTACACCAACGAGGACGTGGAGGATGTGGTCCCCGGCTATCAGAGCGGCGGCTATGTAGCGATCATCGCCCATAAATGAAAGAAGAGGATGGCGTGAAGCTCTCACAAACACTCTATGCTCGGGCGGAAAAAATCTGGCCCCGGTATCTTTGCCACCCGTTTGTGACGCAGATGGCAGATGGAACGCTGCCGCCGGAAAAATTCCGGTATTATATGCTTCAGGACTATTTATACCTCAAGGATTATGTGAAGATCTTTGCGGCAATCATCCAGAAGGCTGACGATTTTGAGCAGATCCGCTTTTTGAGCGGAGAGCTGGCGGACACCATCGGAGAGACCTTCCGCACCCACATTCCGTATATGAAGCGCCTTGGCATTACGGAGGAGGAGATCCACAGCGCCCGTCCTCACATGGACAACAACGCTTATACCCATTATATGCTTTGGGAGGCACAGACCGGGGATGTGCTGACTGGACTGGTGACGCTTCTGAACTGCTCCTGGAGCTATGCGTATGTGGCAGAAAAGATAGTCGAACGCTGCCCGGATGCGCTGCGGGACAAGCGTTACGGCTCGTGGTTCGCGGGCTACGTTTCAGAAAGCTACCGGCGAACCAATCAGATGCTCATTGACCGAATCGACGCACTCAGCGGATTCATCGACGAAAAAACAGCAGAGCACCTCTGCGAGATCTTTGAAAAGTGCTGCCTGTTTGATTTGCGCTTTTGGGACATGGTCTACGCTATGGGTGGCAACTGAATCGAGCCCTTTTGATACAGAGGTCTCTACCCGCAAGACCTCTGTATCACAGAGAAAACAGATCATCGCCATCGCCAACAGTCACATCAGCGGCAGAAAGCTCGGTGCGCCTCTGACCAATATGTCCCTGAGTATTCTCCGGGACAAGAGCTATGAGCGTATGGACTATCATCTCCACTATTACAGCATCAACGTCAACGGAAAAGACCTCCGATCCAGCACCTTTTTCATCAAGGACAGCGGCAAGCTCATCGGCCTGCTGTGCATCAACTTTGACGACAGCCGCTATCGGGAT
>DXUR01000916.1 GCA_019417795.1 Clostridiales bacterium
CCTGCGGCATTAAGCTGCCGGAGCTTTCGTTCAAAGTTCGGATCGTCCGGCTCTAAAATGCCGTCTTGGATATCGTGACTGCTTGCGCCACCCATTGTGAAGATCCGCTTTCCGCTGATCTCATAAAGCTGTCCCCGCATCAGGTGCAGGACGCTGGGGCGAATCACCTGTACGAGTCCGCCGTGCCACTGATTGATCGGGTAACTGCAGAGCAGGTCGAAATTTTCGTGATTCCCAATCACAAACAGCGTCATGAACGGCCTGTTTTCCAACCAGTCCAGCCATTGCTGTTCGGTATTGCTGCCATCCCAGATGCCGCCGAAGTCGCCGCAAATGACCAGGTAATCTGCTTTCGTCAGCTGCACCTGCTCATAAAAGGCCGCAGGCTGAAGCCTGCTGAAATCACCGTGCATATCACCAGTTATAAAGATTGCCATTTCTTTTCACCCTTTCCATTCATTCTACTTCCTGTTCGAGCACTACATCCGAATCCCGAAAGTGAATGCGGATCGTACCGGCATTCTCCACCGTGATCTTCTGGATGATCTGCCTGACGAATTCATCATCAAATTCCGTGTACCCTGCAGAACATTCCATCAGGCTGTCCCACATCTGCTGACGCTTCGCCGCCTGCTCCGCCATGCTTACTTCTTTTTGTTGGACTTTTAAGATCTGCGCCTTAAGGGCTTCCTTCTCATCCGTCAGGGCTTTCATCCTGGCGTTCAGTTCCGCATCGGCCATGTTTGCCAGCAGCCGGTCCAGCACATCAGACTGTTCCTGGCTGACTGCATCCATGCGTTTTTTCAGTTCCAGCAACATTGCTCCAGCCTGCGACATGGCCCTTTTGGCTTCCTCTACCATGGCCAGTACATCCGGGCAAACCTCCTGTCGGATAGCCGCGTACTCGTTCATGGCGGCGAGGATGGCGTTGTGGAGTCTGCTCTCATCCAGCGTCTGGGAGTTATGACAGTATTTGGTGCCGAATTCCAGCCGGGAGACGCATCTCCACACGATGCGCTTCTTGCCGTTTCTGGCCCAGGACACCCGCTTGTAGGGGGAACCGCACTCACCGCACACCAGCAGTTCCGTTAGGGCGTACTTGCCTGAGTATTTCCCCAGTTCCGTCTTTCCACTTTTTTGCAGCACCTTCCGCTTGCTGGACCGGCGTGTCATTTCTTTCTGGACCTGGTCGAACGTCTCTCTTGAGATAATGGCAGGATGGTTGTTCTCCACATAGTAC
>DXUR01000917.1 GCA_019417795.1 Clostridiales bacterium
AAGGAGCCGTCCGCACCAGCCACCCAGTCCGGGTACAGCAGGAAGCAGGCCAGAACCATGGCCAGAACCGGCTCGGTGCCGAACTTCTTGGCAGAGGTGTAAGCCACTAGGACCGGCATGAAGTAGAACACGGTCTGCGACAGATTATACAGGATGGAGTAGGTGGAGCTGGTGGAAGCATCCACGTGCAACACCAGCGTCATGATGGTCAGCACGGTGGCCAGCAGGCCGGATGCGATCAGTGCGGGAATGACCGGGCTCAGGCAGCCAGCCATCAGCAGCAGGAAGCTGGAGAAGATCTCGGAGGGGCGCTTTTTCCAGAAGGGAACGTCATCTGCCACAGCGCCGCCGCCGTTGCCGGTGATCTTTTCCACTTCCAGATACAGGTCCTCAATGATGGCACCCACAATGATCTGAAGTTCTGCCTTGGAAGAATCGATGCCGATGACACCGTGCAGTCTCTTCAGCCCATCCTTGTCCACCTTTTCCATGTCCACCGGGTTCACGCGCAGGCGTGTGGCGCAGTGGTTGATGCGGGCTACGTTCTCTTTGCCGCCCAGACATTTGACGATCTGTTCGGCAAGGGTCGGCATCTCAGCCTTGGTGATCTTTGCCATAAAATTTATCCTCCTTTTTGGGGTACATTCTTGCCGCTCATGCGGTGCGGCAGGTCTCATTGACTGCATTATAGCATGATGGTTTTGTTTCGTAAAGATAATTTTGCAAGAAAGTTCCTTTCACCGTAACGAAAATTTTACAGAATGTTTGTTCAATGTGTACGAATAAATGGAAATGATGCTGAACAAATTGCTTTTTGACATAAAAACTGCTACACTGGTTCCGAACAAAACGCAGGCATCGGGCCTGAAAGGACAGGAGGATGATTATGGGCGAAACGCCGGGCAGTGTGGTCACGCTGCTTTGCTCCGGGATGCACTTTTTCAATGCGGAAAAGCGGATCGCGGATTGTGTGCTGGAAGATACGGCCGGTGTGGCGGCAATGACATCGGCCGAACTGGCACGTTGCAGCTCCACCTCGGAAGCCACTGTGACCCGTTTTTGCAAAAAACTGGGGTTTGAGAATTATCGTGCTTTCCAGTTGGCGCTGGCGCGGGACGTGATGGAACGCCAGCCGCTGGAGATCTCCAACGAAGTGCAGCTGGACAATATCCCGCAGTCGCTGCAGAATATCCTTTCC
>DXUR01000918.1 GCA_019417795.1 Clostridiales bacterium
GTCTGGCACATGGTCAGCAGTGCCGCGCCTGCTTCCTTTTTGTCGGCATGGGTGACACCCGCCAGCGCAAGCGGAGAGAAGCCGTCCTCGTTGGGATGGGTGTTTTCCTTGACCGTGGCAATATCCGCGCCATAACCGGCGATCCGCGCCTGCGTTTCCGCGATTTGTTTCGGAAAGCCCTTGCTGATGGCGTCCTCCAGCGCGTATTTCTGGGAAAGATGGTTGGATTTCAGCAGCTTCAGTTTGGATACCTCAATATCCAAATCCATCTTTTCTTTGATGAGCGGATTGCCACTGGCCAGCGCCTTGATCTCGGCGTAAGAAAGCGCCTGCTCGTCTACATCTTCGGCAGAGCGGACAGGCGATTTGCTGGTCATGATTTGGCTGATAAACTTCTGTTTGCTTTCCACAAGCTGATAAAGATAGGCGTCGAAGGTGCCCTCGGTGACATAGCTGTAAATGTCTACCTCCGGGTTTTCGTTGCCCTGCCGGATAATGCGGCCCTCCCGCTGCTGAAGGTCGGACGGACGCCACGGACAATCCAGATGGTGCAGGGCGATGAGCTTTTGCTGACAGTTGGTGCCGGCGCCCATGCGCTGGGTGCTGCCCAACAGGATACGCACCTGACCGCTCCGCACTTTGCCGAACAGGTCTTTCTTCTGTACCTCGCTCTTGGCGTTGTGGATGAAGGCGATCTCGTTTTCCGGGACACCTAATTCCAATAGCTTTGCGCGAATGTCGTCATAGACGCTGAAGGTGCCGTCATCCTTTGGGGTGGACAGTGGCGATAGGTAAGATTTTGATGTTATCTCCAACTTTTCCCCCGCCCTAAACCGTGCATGAACCTTTCAGCTCACACGGCTTGCCATCAAGGGCAAATTGATTTACATTTTAACAACTCTCAACATGAACAAGACTTCTGAGCTTATCAACTTTGGTTTTCTGTTTCGGAGTGAGGTTTAAGGAATCCGTAAGCCTTGCAATAGTGTCGGTATCGGTAGCATGAATAAGCCTGTGGGCATTTCCGCATAACAAAATCAGATTTTGGTATGCATCTGTGCCTCCGTTGCAACGTGGGACTTTGTGGTGACAGAAAATATCTCCAATCATCAGCTTCGCCCCGGTTACGGCACATTTACCCATTTGAGCCGAGTATAGTGACAATCTGTTGTCGTTATACTCTATGG
>DXUR01000919.1 GCA_019417795.1 Clostridiales bacterium
GGTGCGCCGGATGCGTCACTTCTCCTGCCGGTCATATCCCTTTTGGACGGTCATTCACTTGTCAAGGTACTGTGCGGTACGAAATTACCAACCGCAATCATCATAGCGTACTATCCTTGACAAAACAATGATTCTGCGATACCATGAGTGTAACGGATATAACTGAATTATATAATTACCATAAACAAAGGCAGGGGATAGGGATGGAGAATCAGTTTATACGGCATGAGCCATGTTTTGAGAGGATTTTGTTTGTCCTGACGCTGGACAGGAAGAAAATGAAAGAGCGGATTTTGATTGGGGAAGAACAGCAGATCCGCTTCCGTCTGAACGGGAGCCAAAACGCAGAGGTGCTTTGTGATATGACACGCCCACTGGGAACTTTTTTGATAAACTTTGAGCGTGACACGGACAGAGACTGGAACTTATACGGGCTTTCTCCGCTGCGGCAAGCTCTCCACTCCAACCGATGGAAACAGCCGGAGCTGGAGCAGGCGGCAAGCGAATTTCTCTGGGGAAAATATCTTAGCAATGACCCTCTGAAAATGTATGTGGCGTTCCGTATCTGGAACAGCTATCTGCTTGCCAGAGAACCCCGTGACCGTAACGCTGCCTGTGACCGCTTCATGGATAAAATGAGCAGACTGACCGGGGTATTCCAAAACGAAACCATGAGCTTTGACAGGGAGACAGGAAAACCGAAACAATTTCAAGCTGGCAGCCTTTATTTCAAAGGCGCACCGTCAGAAGATACCCGGCTTGACCTCTGGTTCCCGGACAACCGGCGCACAGAAGAATGTGTGTCTGCCTATGCGTCCCTCTACCCGTTGATTACCTATTATCTGAACAGGCTGAATGACTGGGGGCTTTGCTTCCGGCGGTGCAAGGTCTGCGGGAAATATTTTCTGGCAAAGAGCCAGCGGTATGAGCTGTGCAGCGACAAGTGCCGAAAAGCACAGGCGCTTCAAAACAAGCGGGAATTTGACGAGAGGTCAAGAGAAAATAACTATGACCTGCTTTATAAAAATGAATGCCAGAACTGGCGCAACAAAATAAACCGGGTAAAAAATACCGCAGGCTTTCCGGCTGACCGTCTGGAAAAAATACAGGCTGCCTTTTCCGACTTTAAGAAAGAAGCCTTACAGAGAAAAAAGGCTGTAAAAACAGGAAC
>DXUR01000092.1 GCA_019417795.1 Clostridiales bacterium
TCTCGAAAAGCTCCTGTATGCCGGTTTCCAGCCGGTCGGTGATCTCTTTCATGCGGTCGGCGCTGTTCTGGCTGTTGAGAATGATGGGGACGACGGGCGGCGGGGCCGCAGCTTCGGCGGTGGGTGCTGCCTCCGGCTGCACCGTCCGGGCCGGGGCCTCGTCCCGCAAAATTTCCGGCGCGGGATAGGCCATCACCCGGTATTCCTCCGGCACCGGCTGGCCCTCATGGACACGCTGCCACTCGTCGCCGCTTTTCACCAGATAGCCGTAATCGGTGAAAACACCATGCTCCGTATTGGCAATATGCAGGCCAAAACGGGGCAGGAAAATTCCCGCTTTCCATTCCTCCGGCATATCCACCATGCCGGAACGGTTCAGATAGTAGTCACCCAACTGGCCCGTGCCGGTGACATCCGGCAGATGTACATAGTAGTCCACGTTGTCGGGGTAGTCGATGATCTGGCCGATACTGTGGAAGTCGCTCTGCGGGCTTGTCAGGGCGGCGTTCAGCTCCGAAAGCTCGGCTGCGTCCAGCTTTTCCAACCTTGCGGCAAGGAAGTTCAGTTCGTCCACGTCAGCGGACAGCATCAGATCGCGGGGCAGCTTAATGGGACGCTCCTGTGGGCTTCGGTAGTCGTACAAGAAAAAGTCCTGCGGATTGTCGGCACTGATCCCGATTTCCCGCAGGGCTTCTTGCAGCTTTTCGGTTGTGGTCGGCAAAGAAAACCAAAGGCCCTCTTTGCCTTGCTCATAACGCTGTCGGTTATGAAGCAGGATAGAAAACACTTCGCTCATTTGATCGCTCCTTTCATATTCATAGGGGTTTGGGGCTTTCCCCAACAAGCAAAATCCCCGGCCCGGCAGGGTGGCCGGGTCAGGGATTTATCGGAAGTGTGGCTACACTTCCTATGCTTGCTACGTTACTCCGTCAGCTCCTTTTCTCCACACGGTAGTTGACGTACTTCCCGCCGGTATCGGCCAAAAGCACCGTCCCGTCGTAAGTTTTACCGGTTTTCATGGAGCGCAGGCCCTTTACCTTTGCCTTTCCGTCTTTGAGCAGCGCGGCGGCGATCTTCGAGGTGAACGTCTTGCCCCGTTCCTCAAAAAATCGGTCATTCTTCCACATGACAAACTGGCAGGCCCGGTTTCCGCAGTAATAGTTTTTCTTGCCCTCGTAGACGGCTTCGCCACAGCGGGGACACTTGCCAATAACCACACGCTCGGTCTGAAACAACTTTTGCGCGTCCTCGCTGATCTGCGAATACCGGGAAATCAGGCCCCGCGTCATTTCCTCAATGCCCGCCATGAAGCCCTCCGGGTCGGCCTCGCCCTTAGCAATGGCCGTCAGCTTGGTTTCCCATTCCGCCGTGAGCTGGGGAGAAGTCAGCACATCCGGCAGGACGCACACAAGGTTGTGGCCGTCCTTGGTGGGAAGTAGCTGTTTGCCTTTGCGTTCCACAAAGCCCATCTGCACCAGCTTTTCCAGAATGGAAGCGCGGGTTGCCGGGGTTCCCAAACCTTGGCGCTCGGCGTCCTCCGGCATATCCTCGGCCCCGGCCCGTTCCATAGCGGATAGCAGCATATCTTCGGTGTAGGGCTTGGGCGGCGTGGTGAAATGCTCGGTGATACTGGCCTCCACCGGGTCAAAGGTCTGGCCCTCGGTGATCTCCGGCAGCTCCCGTGCCAGCTCCGGCGCGTCCTCGTCGGCGTCGGTCTTGAACGACGCCTTGAAGCGGCGCTCAATCTCTTTCCAACCGGGGGTGAGAATGGTTTTTCCCTTGGCGGTGAACTCGTTCCCGGCGCAGGTGAATGTGGCGGTGACAGCCTCATACACATGGGGCGCGGCCACGGCACACAGCAGCTTGCAGCACACAAGGGACAGCAGTTTCTTTTCGCCCTCGGTCAGCCCGTCAAAGCCTTTCTGCACAAACTCCATCGTGGGGATAATGGCGTGGTGGTCGGACACCTTTTTGCTGTTCAGTACCCGGCCAAACTGCGGGGCAATGTCCAGCCCCGCTGCAAAGGAAAGCAGCGGCCACAGGCCGGACACGATGCTTTCCGCCGTGGGCTGCATATCGTCGGTAAGATACTGACTGTCGGTGCGGGGATAGGTCAGCAGCTTCTTTTCATAGAGCTGTTGGGCATAATCAAGGGTCTGCTTGGCGGTAAATCCAAACAGGCGGTTGGCCTCCCGCTGCAAGGTGGTGAGATCGTAAAGACGGGGCGGCTGCTCCGTCTTTTTCTCACGCTTCACCGATACACAAACGGCCTGCGCTCCTGCACAGGCCGTCTTGGTGGCGTCGGCGTCGTCGGGGTTCATAAAGCGGTCGCTAGCCGCCTCCATGCCGCCCGCCGCGATATGGACAACGTGGTATTTCTCTTTCTTGAAATTGCTGATTTTAGCCTCCCGGTCAACCAGCATATTGAGGGTAGGCGTCTGGACACGGCCCACGGTCAGGGTCTTGTGATAGAGAATGGAGAAAAGCCGGGTGGCGTTGATCCCCACCAGCCAATCGGCCTGCGCCCGGCACAGGGCCGATTGATACAGGTCGTCGTAGTCGGCCCCCGGTTTCAGGTGGGCAAAGCCCTCGCGGATCGCGGCGTCCTCCATGCTGGAAATCCAAAGGCGCTTGAACGGCTTTTTGCAGCCCGCCATCTGGTAGACAAAACGGAAAATCAGCTCACCCTCGCGCCCGGCGTCGGTGGCGCACACAAGCCCCGTCACGTCGGGGCGCTCCATCAGAGAGCGCAGCACGGCAAACTGGCCTTTCTTCTCGGCAGGGATGATGTACTGCCATTCCTGTGGCAAAATCGGCAGGTCGTCATAGCGCCACTTCTTGAAGCGCTCGTCATAGGCTCCGGCGTCGGCAAGGGAAACAAGGTGGCCGATACACCAGCTCACCAGATAGCCGTTTCCCTCCATGTAGCCGTCCCTTTTCTGATCCGCACCGATCACGCCCGCAATGCTGCGGGCGACGCTCGGTTTCTCTGCAATTACCAACTGAATACTCATTCCTTATTCCTCCTTATCCTGCGCGGGTTCCTCGTCCTCCGGGGTCGGTTCGTCCTCGTCGTCCTCGTCCTCGCCAAAATCGTATTCGTCCAGCTCGTCGCCGCCCTTGGTGTCGGCCTTGGGCTTCTTAAACTTGAAGAAGTAAAGGGCCGCGCCGCCGCCGATCAGGGCCACCACAAGGAACACGACAAGGCCGCCCGTGCCGCTGCCTTTCGCTTCACCTTCCTGCGGCTGCTCGGTTTCCTCCGGCTCCTGCGGTTCCGGCTCCGGGCCGGTACACTCGGTCATATTGGTTTTACATACCGGGCAATTCGTGTTGACGGCTCCCGCCGCGCACTTGGTCGTACAGGTACAGGTTTCCGGGGCGGCTTTGCCGTCCTCCAACAGTGCTTGCAGGTCAGCGTCGTCCACTTGGTTGAGGAAGTGAACGGCGGTTTCCTTGTCCTCGTTAGCGCGGTCGATCAGGATATAAAAGTAGTTGCCCGCCTTGGTGGTAACGGTGATAAGCTGCTTATCCCCATAAAAATCATCCACCAGTGTTGCATTGCCCTCCGGGGTAACAGGTACGCCCTTCGGCTCCATGCCGCCGGTGGTGGGTTCTTCCTCCTGCGGTGCCTCGGTGGTTTCCGGCAAAGGCTCCGGGTTGGGGTCAGTGCCACCGGCAAACGCGGTGGTGGAAAAGGCCGTCAGGCAAAGCACGGCGGCCAGCGTCACGGTAAACGTGCGAATGATCTTATTCTTCATCGGCATTGTCCTCCTGTTCAAAATCCGGCTGCGGGGCCGGGGCGCTCTGCAAAGCGCCGCCGCGCAGGAACGCCGCAAATTCCTCCGGCTTCATGTTCAGGCCGCGCACAAGCTGGATGATCTGCAAATTCTCCTGCTCGGTCTTTGCCGCTTCCAGCTCACGAAGCTGCTTTTGCAGCTCCGCGATCTTGGCCTTGGTTTTCTCAATGTCCTTTTCGATACGGTCAAGTTTGTTTGCCATAGTCAAAACTCCTTTCTGGCGTCAAGGCAGACGCCCGTAACAATAGAAATGCTGCTGCCAATAACTCGAATTGAGGTTGGTGTAGGAAATGGGGTCGCCACAGTGCAACATCACGGAATTGCCCACATAAATGCCGACGTGGGAAACGCCGGGGGTGTCGTAGGTGCCGACGAAAAATACAAGGTCGCCGGGCTTGGCCTGCTCCGGGGAAACAGGGGTACAGATATTGCAAAGGCCCTGTGCGCCCAGCCGTCCCACGTCCCATCCGCTGTGATTGATTACCCAGCTCACAAAGCCGCTGCAATCAAAGCTGGTGCTGGGAGAGCTGCCGCCCCACACATATGGATAACCTACATACTTTTCCGCCTCGGCCATCATTGCGGCAAAGGTGGCGTCCTCCAAAGCCTCCGGGGGAATGTCGTAATAGGTCGGCTCCTTGACGGTGGAAGCGTTGGGATAGGTGCCGTTTGGGAACAGGTCAGGCCGGTTGCCCAGCGTGTGCATATACACCGCATACAGGCTCATTTGTTCCTCGCCCATGATGTAAACAGGCAGATGGGACATATCGAAGTTTTCCAGCTTCACATTGCAGATGTAATAGGTGTAGGGAACTTGCACAGTATAGGGGTTGCCCTCGCTGTCCGTCCGGGTTTCGGTGCGGTATCGGGTTTCGGTTTCAATGGACTGTGTCAGGGTATATTGCTTCTCAAAGAGCATGGCAAGGTCGCCTTGCACGTCGCCCAGCGTATAGACGCCCTCATGCAGCGCCGACAGGATGGAAGTCAGCACATAGGGGTCATGACCGATCTCGTCCAGATCGAAACGGTATTCGTTATAGCCGGGGTGCAGGCTTTCGTAGTTGTCAAGCTCATACTGCAAATCGGCCTCCATGTCCGCATAGGCGGCTTCCGCCCCCAGCATATCGCTGTCCTCGGACAGATAAGACGTGGCCGCCACGCCGGTTCCTGCGCTGCCGAACATGGCCGTACAGGATTGCAGGCCGCCCATAATCAGCATGAGCATAAGGCCCACGCCGCCGATCAGCAGCACACCTTTCCAGTGCCGGGCCACAAAGGACGCGGCCTGTTTGCTTTTCTCGGCGGCTTTCTTGGCGGCTGCGGCGGTGGTTTTGGTGGCGCTGGCTGCGCCCTTTGCCGTCTGACCCGCCGCCCGTGCTGCCTTGGCATAGTCCCGTTTGATTTTCTGTTTCTGCCAGAACCGGGCCACCGGGTTTTTCACCGCCTGCGCCATTTCCGGGTTGTCCCGCAAGGATTTCTGGTAGATGTACTCGGCATTGGCGGCAATGGCCTTTTTCTCGGCCTTGGCTGCGGCCCGGTAGGGTTTGAGCTTATGACGCCGGATGCCGCTGCGGATGGCTTTTCCTGCTTGGCGCTCGGCAAGTTCTTCTCCCTTATGTCCGCCCTCGACGCCCACATTCTCATGCTCAACCTCGTGGATTTTCCCATGCAGATACAGGCCCGCTTCCTCCATCGGACGGCTGGCCGGGTTGGGTTTGAGCTTGGGGGCCGGTTTCTCCACCTTGTCAAAGTGCAGCTTGGTTTTGGCCTTGCCCTTGGCCTCGTCATAGACGGTTTCCGTGGTGACGACGCGCTTTTTCGGCAGGGCTTCTTTGGCTGCGTCCAGCTTATCCGCCCGCTTTTCCGCCTTGTGAACGTACTTGGAAAGGGCGGGATTGGCCCGTTCCTCGGCGGTGAATTGCAGGCGGGACGCCGGGCCGGTGGCCTGCGCCACGGTTTTTCCAGCGTCCTTGGCCGCTTTCTTTGCCTTGTGGCGGTCGTGCAGTTCGTCCGCCCGTTCCAGTATTTTTTCCGCCGCGCCCTCCGGCTGGGCGGTGTATTCCTGCTCGGCCTCCCGGCTGGACACATTGACGCTTTCGCCGGTGGTCTGGTTATCCAGCGTCAGGCCGTCGCGGGTCATGTGCTGCGTTACCTTGTCGCGGGGTTTTAAGGGTTCCATATCCGATCACCTCCTTGCTGTCTGTTCCGGCAGCGCCCGGTTTCGATCTCTGCAATATAGCGCAGGATGGGGTACACCTGCGGGGGAACAACTGCGTTTCCCAAAGTCTTTAACCGTTTTGCCACATTCGCCGGCGGGTCGCTGATTAAGTACGGGATTTGCGCCGGTTCTTTGGCCCACATGGAATGTCCGTCCATCTCCGGGGGAATCCCATCAGCCATTCCACCCAGTCGGGATTCAGTTTCACATCCCCCGGCGGGCTGCCCAGCAGTTTGTAAACCGCCCATGACAGCCGCGCCGTCCATACGGTTCCGCTGGGGTTGTATTTTCGGAAGCTCCCGGTCGGGGTCATCCGTACATCGACAGTTTTCCCCACATCCCCCGTGTCGCTGGCAAGGGGCGTGGGAAGCAGCATGGCCGATGATGAAAGTTCTTTTGCGCTCATGCCATGCGCCGACGGCGACAGCAGGAAGTACGAAAACCCTAACGGCGTAGCCTGCCTGCTCCAAGTCAAAAACCGTCTTGTCGAGCCCCAGATGGATGAAGCCAGCAACATTTTCTCCAAGCACCCAAGAGGGGTGCAGTTCCCGGATAACGCGGAGCATTTCGGGCCATAAATACCGTTCGTCCTCAAATCCCCGTTGTTTCCCGGCGCTGGAAAAGGGCTGGCAGGGGAATCCCCCGGAAATAAGTGTGGTGGTTTCTCGTCCTGTTTTTTCAAAAAATGCCTCCTTTGTCACTGTGGTAATGTCCCGGAATTTTGGTACCTGCGGCCAGTGCTTTTTCAAAACTTCCATCGGGAAATCCGCCCATTCGCACTGGCATACGGTGGTAAACCCTGCGGCTTCCGCCGCAAGGTCGATCCCGCCGATCCCGGAAAACAGGCTGAAATGTGTTAAGGCGCTCATACCGTCGCCCCCTCGCCTAACCGGGTCGTCATGATCTGGTAGAGCTGGGTGTTTTTCGGGATGGGGTTCTTAAAGGGCAGGATCACATTTTCGTAAATGAGAAGCCCCTCGCCGGGTTCGGAATTGTCCACATACCGTAATTGCTGGGGCGAAATGTTCAGCCGTTCCGCAAGGATTTTGCGGTCGCCGCTGGCTTGATTGAGCAGGCAGATGAAGTCGCTGTTTTCCAAAATGTTCTCAATTTCCGGGGAGGAAAGCAGGTCTTTCACATTCTGTGTCGCACCTGTGGGAATCCCGCCCCACTTACGAAAACGCTTCCAAATCTCACAGGAAAAGGCCGCCGTCTGTTCCTCACGCAAAAGCAGGTGGAACTCATCACAGAAATACCATGTCGCCTTGCCCTTGCTGCGGTTTTGGGTGACGCGCCCCCAAATCTGGTCTTGGACAATGAGCATACCGATTTTCTTTAGCTGCTTGCCCAGCTCCTTGATGTCAAAGGCCACAATGCGGTTTTGAATGTCGATGTTGGTTCTGTGGTTGAACACATTTAAGCTGCCGGACACATACAGGTCAAGGGCCTGCGCCACCCGGTCGGCCTCCGGGATATGCTGGTCTAACAGGGCTTTGTGCAGGTCTGCAAGGATGGGCATATTTTCCGGCTTGGGGTCTGCCAGATAAGGCCGGTAGATCACCTGTACCGCCCGGTCGATCACCGTCTTTTCAATGGCTTCCAGCCCGTTCTTGCCGCCCATGACAAGCTCACAGAACGACAGCACAAAGTCGGATTTTAAGGCCAGCGGGTTTTCGTCCTCGGAGTAATTCAGGTTGATGTCCAGCGGGTTCACATAGTTTTTGCTGGTAGGCGACAGCTTCACCACCTGCCCATGCAGCCGCTTCACAAGGGGGTAATACTCGGCCTCTGGATCACAGATATACACATCGTCCGGGGTGCAGAGGAACACGCTCAAAATTTCTGATTTACAGCTCATACTTTTGCCGCTTCCCGGTGTCCCCAGCTTTAGCCCGTTGGGACACCTCGCCCGTTTGCGGTCGAGCATAATCATGTTGCCGGTCTTGGCGTTGATCCCGTAATACATGGCGTCGCCGCCCTGAAAAAGCTCCTGCGTTACAAAAGGGACGAACACGGCCACGCTGGAAGTCGTCAGGGAGCGTTCAATCTGGATGTGGCTGGCCCCCAGCGGCAGGCTGCTCATAAGCCCCTGTTCCTGTTGGTAGTCCAGCCGCACAAGGGAACAGTTGTATTTCTGTGCAATACCGGCAGCCCAGAACACATCGTTTTCCAGCTTTTGCCGGGTGTCTGCGGTGTTCAGCACCAAAAAGGTAAGCTGGAACATCCGTTCATTCCGGCTCTGCAAGGTCTTTAGCAACTCCTTGGCGTCCTGCCCGTAGGTGGCAAGGTCGCTGGGAAGTATATCCATGTCGTAACCACTTCTTACCGCCCGTTTCTGTTCCTGAATCTTCATGGCGTCAAGGTCGGTGATCTTGCGCTTGACCGTCTTAATGGCGTCGCTCTGGTCGATGGCCTGCACATGGAGGTTCACCACAATGCCGTTTTCTGTGTTGAGGAAGTCGGCCAGCATTTCATCCGACAGCTCCGGGGAGAGGATTTGCAGGAAGCTCACCGCCCCGTATTTGCCGCCCAGCCCGAACATCCGGGCATTGCCGAAGCGGAACGAGGACGGGGCGATAAAGTCCTTGGTAGAAAGCCCCGACGGGGCAAGCC
>DXUR01000920.1 GCA_019417795.1 Clostridiales bacterium
GCGGTACATCGAACACAGCGAGGGTCACTACGATGATGTGTATGTTATCCGGGATGGTCAGAAGCTGAAGTTCGAGGAAGTAGCAACCTTTGAGCCGGAAAGCGAGGACGCCGATGCCTGATGTGAAATGCGTTCTCATCCATGACAACTTCCAGAACTTCAAGTCCTACAACATCCCCAAGGCGCAGCTGGTGATTGCAGACATTCCGTACAACATCGGTACGGATTTCTACGCCAGCCGGCCGGACTGGTATGTAGATGGCGACAACAAAAATGGGGAGAGCAGTAAGGCGAGGAAGGCAGCGTTCAATACCGACTTCACTTTCAATATCGCAGAGTATTTCCACTTCTGCAACCGCCTGCTGAAGAAAGAACCCGGCACGGGTGAAAAAGATGCGCCGTGCATGATCGTGTTCTGTGCGTTCCAGCAGATCCCGAAAGTAATCACCGAAGCCGAGAAATACGGCTTCAAGAATTATATCCCTCTGGTGTTCTGCAAGAACTACAGTCCGCAGGTGCTCAAAGCCAATATGAAGATCGTGGGCGCAACGGAGTACGCGCTGGTGCTGTACCGGGGCAAGCTCCCGAAGTTCCGCAATCTCGGTGAGGACGGTAAGTCCCACATGATCTTCAACTGGTTTGACTGGAAGAGAGATGGGAAGGAGTATCCGAAGATCCATCCCTCCCAGAAACCAATCTCCGTGATGAAGCGCCTGATCGAGACTTTCACTGACCCCGGCGATGTGGTCATTGACCCGTGCGCTGGTAGCGGCTCGACCCTTCGTGCAGCACGAGAGCTGGGGCGCAACAGCTATGGATTTGAAGTATCCAGAGATTTTTACCAGAAAGCCAAGGAGCAGATGCTCGGAGAGGAGGATGGCGGATGAACACAGAACAGAATAAGCCTTTGACCCTCGGCAGCCTCTTCGATGGCTCCGGGGGTTTTCCTTTGGGCGGTCTTTTGACCGGGCAGATCACTTCGCTGTGGAGCAGTGAAATCGAGCCGTTTGCCATCCGGGTCACGACCAAGCGTCTGCCGTGGGTGAAGCATTACGGTGATGTGTCTGCTATCAGCGGTGCAGACCTGCCGCCCGTGGACATCATCACTTTTGGTTCACCCTGTCAGGATATGTCCATCGCCGGTAAGAGGGACGGTCTGGAT
>DXUR01000921.1 GCA_019417795.1 Clostridiales bacterium
GCCGCTGACGGATGGGTCGCGCAGATCGTTGTAGCCCAGCATATAGCCGCGGCTCGTGACCAGCAAACGGCTGTCCCACAGGGAAAGCTCGCTTTTGGCGTCCGAAACCGCAAAGTACGCGCCCACATCCTTAATTTTCGCACTCTTGAGCCATGTCTTGGCAATCATCTTCACCGCCGTTCGGTTCGCCGCATCAAACACCAGCACACCGCTCGGAAAAGCGTCTGCCATTTTTTGCACCAATGTTTTGACCTGCCCAGTCAGAAAATAGTAGAACACGCCGGAGGCAAAGAATATCGCGCCGCCGGTTGTGTCGATTTTAGAGAACCACGCTGTGTCATTCAAATCGCAGGGGATGTTTTGTTCCCGATCTCCGGCGGGTAAAAGCTCGTTGCGCACGGCGATGACATCTGGAAAGTCCAGATTATAAATTTTGCAGCTGCCGTTGTCGCAGGATCTGCCGGTGCAATCCAACCCGCAGCCCAGATTGACCACCGCCGCATTGGGATGGTTTTTCAGGTAATCCCGCACCTCAAAGGCAAGATCATACTGCCGCATAGCCACCTCCAGCGAGCCAAAGCGCTGCATCAGGCTGTGGGAGTTTTTTTCCGCCTCCGAAAAGTCATAGTCGATCTGATTGATCAGGCGCACTGCCGTTTCGTCCCGGTAGAGATCAGGGTACAGCTCCGAACACACCTTCCGGGCAAACAACGGGATAATCAGCGTTTCCTGCACGGTGTTTTTCTCAATTTTGTGTTTCACAGGTATCTCTCACTTTCTGATGAAGGGTAGTTCCGGCATACCGTCATGCTCAATGATGTATGTCAGCATTTCGGCGAACCCCTTTGGATCGCGTATCTGATATTGCATATGCTCGTATCCCTCAAACACGGGATAATGGCCGCAGGGGTAGGCTTCCATCACTGCCTGACGGTATTTGAAATGATCTTCTATGCTGCCAAACTCGAAATAGATATGCTTTTGCAGTTCTTCGGGAAGGGACGGAAAGGGCTTATCCTCCAGGCTGTCCAGAATATGCCGCCGCAAATTTGTATAGGTCAGATTTTCCCCCTGCGGCTATAAAATACGGCTTTATGGAATCGTCGTCACACCACAGAATCTTTTTCAGTGTGCCGCCCTTCGACCAGTACAGG
>DXUR01000922.1 GCA_019417795.1 Clostridiales bacterium
TGCAACCAGCCTATCAAGAGGGTCAAGCTGAAGGATGGCTCCATCATGCAGGCGGCAGAGTTTGCAGCCACCCATGAGGGGATGTGCGCAGACTGCTATAAGGCAACCAGATTGAACGTAGCATAATAAAACTGCTCTATTTCGATGTCACTTGATTCTTGTATGATTCTATATTTCATGGTACACTTACAGTAGTGAGTTCTGAAAGCTCTCCTCTGTGAGCGGAAAGGAGCATTGCATGAAAGATTTGCAGTTTCCTGTTGGAATCTCGAATTTTGAAAAGATTCGAGAAGGCGGGTATTATTATATCGACAAGACCAATCTGATTTCTGAACTTCTTAGCGGAGGTATCGCTGAAGTAACATTGATCACTCGTCCTCGCCGTTTCGGAAAATCCCTTGGTATGAGCACTCTCGCAAATTTTCTGGACATCCGCAAAGACAGCAAGCAGATGTTTGAGGGATTGGCGATCTCCAAAAATACGGAACTTTGCGAAAAATGGATGAATCAGTGTCCTGTGGTCTTTTTCTCTTTCAAGGACACGGACGGTCTGACCTTTGAAAGTGCCTATGGAATGCTGTGCATGAAGCTGGCATTTGCATTTCAGGATTATCAGTTTCTTTTGGATGACGGTGCTATTTCAGACGATGACAAAGGCATCTTTAAGCGGATTCTGGGACGCACTGCATCTATGGATGAAACCAAAAGCTGCTTTTTGCTGTTGACCCGGATGCTGGAAATCCATTTCAAAAAGTCGGCGGTCGTCATTCTGGATGAGTATGATGTTCCCATTGCAAAAGCCAGCAGCAACGGATATTATTCGCAGATGCTGGACGTGATGCGGGCTATGATGAGCACCACGCTCAAAGACAACACCTCCCTCGACTTTGCTGTTGTTACTGGCTGCCTGAAAATTGCCAAAGAAAGCATTTTTACCGGGACGAACAATTTTGTTTCCGATACGATTCTTTCTCCCCGGTTGAGCGAATCCTTTGGTTTTACACAGGCAGATGTAGATCAAATGCTGAAAGATGCTGGTCTTGAATCGCAGTCTGCTGAAATCAAGGCATGGTACGACGGTTATCATTTTGGCGATGCAGACATTTATTGTCCGTGGGA
>DXUR01000923.1 GCA_019417795.1 Clostridiales bacterium
TGGAACGAGAAGAAATGACCACCCGTCTGCGCCTGATTGCAGCTCTGCCTGCGGCTCTGGCTCATGCCACTCCGACACAGGCCCGCCGTGTTCACGCCTACTACATTGCCGGTATCAAGCAGCCGGAAATCTCTCGGAGAGAGGGCGTCCACAGCAGCAAGGTCAGCGTTGCCATCCGTCGAGGTCTGCGGAATATGCGCCGCTGCTATGATGGCCTTTTTCAAACAGAGTGAGGGCGTGCCTATGCAGACCATCAATCTCAAACAATATTATCCATTTTGCAAAGAGGACATTTTTGTGGAGGTGTCCGATGAGATCGTCGAAGCGTTTCTTCTGGATAAGAGAGCCGAGGCCGCCAGAGATCGCAAGATGTTCCGGTATAAGGCGTTTTATTCCCTCGATTGTAACGATGGAATCGAAAATGCCGCCATCGGCTGGGCGCAGCCATCGCCGGAGGACTACCTGATAGAAAAAGAAGAATTAGCCGAATACGAAGAACTGATACGGCGATTGTACGAAGCCATTTCTTCCCTGCCGCCTATGCAGGCTCGCCGTGTCCACGCCCGCTATATGCTGGGTATGAAAGTGAAAGATATTGCCGCAATGGAGGGTATCACGCCATCACAGGCGGGAAAATCCATCCATGCCGCACTGCGGAGGCTGCGCCGGTACTTTGCTCGACAGAAATGGACGGTCAATCTATGAGTATTTCCAAAGAAAAGAGGTGCCTGACATGAACGAAAAAATTACAGCCCACCCCCAAAAAGAAGAACGGGAGAAAGTCCTGAAGGAGATTCGGCAGCTTGAAAACCGAAAGAAGATTTTGGAGAACAAGCAGCGGAACGAAGAACGCAGGGTTCGCACCCGCCGCCTGATTGAGCGCGGAGCCGTTTTGGAGGGGATTTTCCCGCTGGCTCCCGACCTTTCCGGCGCGGAGGTCAAAACATTTCTGATTGCCCTGTCCCATCTTCCGGGGGCTGCGGAATTGACTGCAAACCTGCCAAAATCCGGGGACACGCCATAAGTCCCTTGTTTACAAGGGCGCACTTATACACCGTTGCCGGTGCTGTGCGCCCTGCCGGGGGC
>DXUR01000924.1 GCA_019417795.1 Clostridiales bacterium
CCAGTAAGGCGCACTACACTTTTATAATCAGGAGGTACCAGTAATGGCAAAAGTGAGAAAAGACAACAAAGGACGAAATCTTCGGCCCGGAGAAACACAACGGGCAGATGGCAGCTATATGTATGTCTACAAATTAGGCACTAAAAAGAAATATCTTTACGACTCCGATCTCGCAAGTCTTCGTGTCAAAGAAAAGCAGATCAACAAAGATAAGGATGATGGCATCCGTACTCAGGAAGCCATGAAGCTTACCCTGAATGATATGTTCAAGGTCTACATGAATAACAACATCAAACTGAAGCCCTCCACCAGAGCAAATTATCTTTACCTGTGGGACTTCTATGTGAAAGAAGAGCCTTTCGCTAACATGCCTCTGCCACAAATCCACAGAAGTGATATTCTCGCGTTTTATACCAAACTGCTGAAACACGGTTTTGCTATCAACTCACTGGAGAGCATCAACACCATTGTTCACCCTACGCTTGAAATGGCCGTGGACGACGATTACATCCGCAAAAATCCCAGCAAGGGCATTTACCGCAAGCTCAAGACGGACGGCAGCGCTCCAAAGCCTAAACGGCGGATCGCACTCACTAAAATGCAACAGCAGAATTTCCTGCGTTTTATTGCCAAGTCCCCTACATACAGCCATTGGCTCCCCATCATGACTGTGCTCCTTGGAACAGGAATGCGTGTAGCAGAATGTACCGGCATTACCAAAAGCGATATTAACTTGAGCGAAAACACAATCTCGGTCAACCACAACTTAATCTACCGGGTCATTGACGGAAAAGCCGGATTTCACATTACCACTCCCAAAACTGAGAGCGGTACACGAATTATCCCTATCCTCTATCCAGAGGTGGCCGAGCAGCTTCGCCTCCAGATTGAAACCATCGACGCATTGTATCCAGACGATCAACTGGTGTTAGGAGGAGTTCACGGTTTTGTTTTCCGCAACCGAACCGGCTCATTCATGAGCGCCCACAATATCAATCGGGCGATTGAGAGAATCAGCGTAACTTACAACATGGAGGAAATGGATCAGGCTGAACTCTGTCTCTTATACACATC
>DXUR01000925.1 GCA_019417795.1 Clostridiales bacterium
TCCTTGCAGAGGCCGATGAGGTTCTTGGCCTCGCTGGCGAACACGATGCCGCCGTCATCCAGATAGCCGTAGAACAGCGGCCGGATGCCGATGGGGTCCCGGGCGGCGATGAGGGAATCCGTCTTGTGGTCATAGATGATCATGGCAAACTCCGCGTCCAGCTTGGCAAACATAGAAAGGCCGTATTCCCGGTACAACGGCAGAATGATCTCGCAGTCGCTGCCGCTCTTGAATTCGTAGCCCTTCTCCGTCAGCTGCCGCTTCAGGGGACGGAAGCCGTACAACTCCCCGTTGCACACCACCATATCGCCGTCCAGCTCAAAGGGCTGCATGCCGGCCTCGGTCAGGCCCATGATGGCCAGCCGGTGGAAGCACAGCCAGCCGGAGCCGGTGTCCATGAGCCGGGACATATCAGGCCCCCGGGAGAGGGTCCGGTCGAAATACTCCCAAATCTCATGCTTGTCCAGTTTCTTCGTGGAAAATCCCATAATTGCGCACATAAAAAACACCTCCGAATACAAAAAAGCAGCGAACGATCCTAAAATTTTAGGACGAATCGCTGCCGCATCCGTGGTGCCACCTAACTTGCTGATCGAAAATCAGCCCCTTTGCGGGGTTCCAGCAAACCCCTGTGCTTTAACGCCGCACGCCGCGTCTCCCCTACTAAGCCTTCGCCGTTCAGATCGCTGCTCCTGAGTGTTATTCCCGCCGCCCCGTTGTACCGGGCTTCCACTGTCCCCGGCTCGCTGTGACCGTTTGGCCACGGTACTTGTCTCGATCCACGCATTTTCAATATGGCCGAAGCGTTGGCCCGCTCCGGAATTGATGGATTGATTATAGTTCCGATTTTCTCATCCGTCAAGGCTACGAATGCAAAAAACGAAAGCGGAAATTTCCCATAAATTTTGTCGGTTTTCACAAAGAGACTCTGAGTGGTTTCGCGCTGATCCCCTTGCCCAGGTTTTGCTTGACACCGCTTGGAAAGTGTGACATCCTGTAAAAAAACAGCGCGGGAGGGATGCGTTATGCAGAAGATCAGTTGGATCGGCGTGGGCATCATG
>DXUR01000926.1 GCA_019417795.1 Clostridiales bacterium
GTATATATGTCAAAGGGGTTGGAATTTGATGCCGTCTTAATTTGTGATGCAGACAATCAAAACTACTATGATGAAGATGATAAAAATCTCTTATACGTTGCCTGTACCAGAGCACTCCATAGACTTAGCTTATTTTGTGAAAAAGAAGTTAGCCCATTGATATATGCAACTTCTAAACATACAAAACTAGCGCAGACAGAATAGGTCATGAAAACACATGGATAAGTTAATAATAATTCGGACAGATAATCAGAACAACTTATATGAACAAATTATATCGTTAATAACTGCCAATCAAGCTAAAATGGAAACCATGTCTTTTGGTGTTTTTCCTACACTCTTTTTTCCGGGACTGGAAATAAGGCAGCACCAACGCCGGGTATTTAGGGACGGGGAGGAAATAAACCTTACCCGCCTTGAATACAGTACCCTTGTATTCCTTGCTTCCAATCCCGGCAATGTCCTCACACAAGAACAGATTTTTGAAGCCGTTTGGAACATGGATAGCGATAGCTGCCATTCAAGTGTTGTCAACGTGATTTACAACCTACGGAAAAAGATAGAGCCGGACAGCAAAAACCCCACCTACATAAAGACCGTTTTAGGCATAGGCTACAAGTTTGCTTCCGGGGAATGACAACCGAATAACCGCCGCCCTTTTTGGCAGTCAGTAAACAGGAAATCAGAAAAAGGTTTCCTGTTTTTTTGCGCCCGTTTTTGTCAAATACTGTTACGAAAACACGAAAAGATTTTCCGGGGGACTTTGCCATATTTTTCTTCCAGTGCGTAGTAATAATGACGGGAAAAATATTGCCGCAAAGTTGGCAGAAGCCCCGCCCTCTCCGTCGAGGGTATCAGCAGAAGCCTACACAGCGGAATCCGTCACTTTCTTAGAGCAAGATTCTACCGAGGTGCCAAAATTCGCTTTTCGCTCATTTTGCCCCTGCGGGAATCTTGTTGGGGAGTGCCTTCCCCAAACCCTGCCATGCGGCTTACGCCGCTTAAAAATCCCTCAAAATATTTTTTCGGATTTTTCAAAAACAGTTCCGC
>DXUR01000927.1 GCA_019417795.1 Clostridiales bacterium
ACCGATGTCCTCGGCGTTGCCGATCATAACAAGCTGCCCGAATGGGCTAAGGAAAGACTGGCGGAATACGAAAAGAAGCGTACTACGCCGAAAAAAGAGAGAGGTGAAGCCAGATGAGCTATGACGCGCAGAAGGTGACCTATCAGGAGGTCACGATTTTTGACCGACCGGCCTTGTTTACGGAATGCCGCATTGACCGAGCCACTGTGCCGGAGGGCATATATCGCTACGAGCTGCGCCATGGGGATGAGGATTGGGTCGAACCCATTGAACTGTCCCGAAGCCTCATGGTCAACTTCTATGGCACCGTCCTCACACGCGAGCCGTTCCAGCTTCCCATTGATGGGTGGATTCCACTGGAGAACGACAGCCTTTCCTTTCAGGATGGCGGATGCCGTACCCTTGCGGAATTTCAGGAGAAATATCCCGCCAGCGAGAAAGATGTCATTGACTTTTACAGCGTCAATGAGCCTGCACTGCACGCTCTCTATTTCTCTCGCAGTGAGGAACAGGACAAGACCGTAGGTTGCGTGGGACACCTGCGGGGTGATTTTGGCAGCGGCAAGCAGTTTTATACAACATGGTGGCCCCACCAGCAGGATGCGCTGAACACGCCGGAGTTTAAGGCCGACATTGATCGTACCGTAAACTGGCTGCGGGAGCAGCCGGACTCCCCGCTGCGGGACTTTGACAGCATGAAACGCTACTGCAACCGGTATGAGCAGATCTGCGCCATCAAGGGTGCGTTGCTTCCCTCTTGCGGATTCATGGCGAAAACACAGCGGTATGTGTATATGCTCCGCTGTACGCCGGTTAAAGGTGATTATCAGTTTTATATTTATTGCTATCAGCGAAAACCATTTGAAAAGGCGCAAAAAGAACAGCAAAAGAATGACCGGCTTCAAGCGAAAAAACGAACGGAGCCGGAGAGATAGGAGGTGCCAACTTGCCTACAAAATTTCAGCTTATCACAGAGCTTTATGACCAGACTGTGCAGAGTGTCACCGGCAGCTATCAAAGCTGGACGGGCTTTCTCTGCGC
>DXUR01000928.1 GCA_019417795.1 Clostridiales bacterium
TTTTTACAAGCCACTCAATCATGTGGTGGAAATTTCGGGCCTGCTCGGTATCAGCTGCTTTATAATAGACCTCTTTTCCGTCCCGGCGGCTAACGATCAGACCCGCTGATTTCAACTGCTTGAGATGGTGAGAAACTGCAGGACTGCTCATATTTACCATGGCTGAAAGATTGATAACACATTCCTCACAGTGGCAAAGCAACCAAAAAATGCGAATACGGCTGCCATCTCCCAGCTGCTTGAAAATATCAGCTACGGTTTGAAAGTTTTCTACGCTGGGCATATATTCCAGTTCATGCTCGATAGTTTGTCCGTGGTCGTGGGGTAAGTGGTTCTGAATCATTTAGCACTCCTCCTTGAAGTCTATCTTATCATAGACCGGAGAGAAAAGAAACTTTACTTTTGAGATGTTTCTGGTTCAGGGCCAGCGTCATGGGTGTAATCCAAGATACGGACACCATCGCCTACCTCTTTCTGCACCAGCTCTCGCATACGCTTAGCAAAAGGACAGGGGTAACCAATGGGAGTCCCTTTGCTGATGCAAGAAGCAAAAGCAATGGTGTCAGCGCCCTGTTCTACCAGAGAACGGGCCCGCAGCACCGCTTTTTTTCCGGGGCAGCCGCCGCAGTTGATGAAGCCCACTAACTGAATATCATCCTCTCCCATAAAAGCGCCTTTTCTCTCTCGGATTGTCCGAAAATCCCGGCTTCCGGGGCAGTAATCCTCTGTCTGCATACAACGAATAATGCCAAGTTTCATATTAGTTTCCTCCTTAATTTAGGGCCTGCCATTCAGATTTGGCCGGTCCATTGTCTATTATTATGTAACCAGATTTTCCAACAGCTGGATGGAAATGTCCTCGTAGTAGCGATCCTCTTTAATCATTCACAAAATACGGGGTATAGGTCTCTCCGGTTCTCAGTATAGCTCCGCAAGGAGGTTCTGTATTTCCCGTTCAGAAGAATTTTTCTCCCAAATGGAAGAGTTTCTGAAAATCAATCCGTCATAAACGCTGCAAGAGCGTC
>DXUR01000929.1 GCA_019417795.1 Clostridiales bacterium
GCGGCAAGGTGTTCGGGGATGTCTTTGAGATCAACTACCGGGAACAGGCGGCAAATGTGGCGCAGAACTCGGTTGCGCCGGATCATGACCGGCTGACCTTCGCAGACGGCTTTGTGCTGGACGCCCCCTGCCGCAGCAGCTTCGATGCAGCAATGGCTCTGGTCGGTGAGCATGGAGGCGTCAAAACCCACCAGACGCTCCCGAAGGACGCGGATGCTCTGGCGGAAGTGCTGTCCAAGCAGAAAAGCCGCCGTGACAGACTGCCGGATGCAGAAAGGACAGAGGCGCTTTCGCCTCTGCCCGTTGCAGAACTCCGTAAGTACGAGGCAGTCAAAAAGGCGCATCCCGACGCGCTGGTCTGCTTTGCTCAGAACAGCTATTTTGAGCTGTACGGCAAGGACGCAGAGAAAGCCGCGCCGCTTCTCGGCACAAAACTCCTTGAAAAGAAGGTGCGCGGCAAGCCTTCTGTGCCGGTTACTGGTTTCCGTGAAAGCGCATGGGTAGCTGGTTCTCATAAGCTCTGGAAGTCCGGCATGGATGTCTTTCTCAGCAAGGACGGCGAGACCTTCAAGGAACTCAAAGCCGCAGATTACATTCCTGTCGGCGCGACGCTGAATGTGGACGGCATCAAGTGCAGAATCGACGCGGTTGATTTTGCCGCTGATGAAGTCCGGCTGACCAACATCGAGGACAAGAACCGCCCCATCCGCTTTTCTGAGAGCATCCAGTATGTCCGCGCCTATGTGGAGGATGCCGGAACTGCCATCTACGACACCATCCCGAAGAAGCCCGCTGCCCGTGAATCCATCCGTGACAAACTGAAATCCGCACAGAAGGCACAGCCGCCTCACACACCGAAGCCGCAGAAATTGAAAGGAAAGGATATGGAACTCTGATATGAAAAACTTTACCGTGGAAGAAATCAACCTGATGTGTTGCTTCAACACATCCAGCCGGAAGCGGCTGATCGACGATATGAAGAGCGTCACCCTGAACGACATGG
>DXUR01000093.1 GCA_019417795.1 Clostridiales bacterium
TTCATATTCTCTTCTACTTTTATTATTATCACAATATGTTTTTAGTGCTTCTTGAAATACATTTTCACTGGTGTCCCTAAAACTAAAATCTATATCCTCATCTTCAGAATCCTTCAATACCACCTCTCCCCATAGTTTCTTTTGAGTTTCATTATCTATTTCCTGTAGTCTTTCACATATAGCCTCAAATCTTGGCTGTAATTTATTGATGAAGCCATTAGAACGCAATATTTCCTTTCTTTCTAATAATAAGTCCTTATATTCCTCATTCTTGTCCAATTCTTCTTGCAACTTCTTTATAATCATTTAATAGATTTCTAATTATCTCTTTAGATGTTCTTATATGCCGGTATAGCCCGTTACTTCGGGCTTTTCCGGCACTTTTCATATCGGAAGAACCTCACAAATCTTTTTATTACCCCTCATGTTTTCGCTCTCAAAAGTAGTAAAAGCAGTAGTAAATTCTGCGTACTACTTATGCCGCCTTGGTTTCCTCGGCGCTTTCCGCCGCAGGCTCCGGCTTGGCCTCTGCGGTGGGTTTTGCCTTGGCTTGCAGCCGTTCCATTTCCTCCTGTGCGGAATGGAAAGTAGCGTGGGCGTAATAGTTCAGCGTCATTACAATGTTGGCGTGTCCCATGATGTACTGCAATGCTTTGGGGTTCATGCCCGCGTTTGCCATTCTGGTACAGAATGTATGCCGCATGGTGTGCGGCGTCATCACATCGGGCAGCGGCTCCTTGTGGCACTTGTTGTACTTCTTGGCAAGGCACTTGAACATGGCGTCATAGTTGACGGCGGTTTTGGGCAGGCCATCCCGGTTCAGGAACAGGAAGTCCTTATAACCATCAACCTTAATGCACCTGCCGTCCCTGCGCTTCTTCAACACGCGCTCAAACGCTTCATAGGCGGCTGCGCTCATCGGCACTTGACGGAATCCGCTTTCTGTTTTTGGCGCTTCGATATAGTAGCCGTCCTCGGTGCTTCTCAAAAGCTGGTGGTCTACATTCACAAAGCGCTTCTCAAAATTCAGGTCGGCTGGCGTCAGGCCGCAGAGTTCGGAAATACGAAGCCCGGTTTCCAGCAGGATCACCACCTCGTCATAATACTTGGCATAGACAGGATCGTTCTGCATGAAGTCCAAAAGCTCGTTTTCCTGTGTAGGGGTAAGCGGCACCTTTGGTACGGTATCGTCGTTGATAACCTCATTGATCTGGAAGTCAAAAGGATTCTTGCGGAGGCAATCGTCCTGTACGGCCATATAAAAGATGGCTTTTAAGGAACGCTTGCTGTTGCAGATGGTGTTGTAGGCAACGCCCTTTTCCTGCATACGCAAGGCCCATTCTTTTGCGTCGGACAGCTTCACGCTGTCAATGCTGGCCGCGCCCAGCTTATCTTCGGACAGAAGTTTCATTAACTGCTGGCGGCTCTTTTGGGTTCCTTTCCGCACATTCCCGCGCTGCCGGGTGTACTTTTCATAAAGCTGGCACACGGTCATTTTCTTGCCGATGGTGTCTATCCCGTCGTCAAGGTCTTTCTGTATCTGCTTGATCTTCTCGCGCAGGGAAAGACAGGGCCGTTTCCCGGCAGGTACTTTGTCGGTAGGTACTAACTTCCATGAGTAAACAAACTGGGTTTCTCCAAAGGTGTCAATGTATTTGTAAGCGTATCTTCCATCTGATCGCTGGCTCTCTCCAGACTTCAAAAGGCGGCCTTTGTTGTCCCGTCTTTTTTCATCTCGTTCTTTTCTTGGCATTTCGTCATGCTCCTTTCCATGACGGAAAGAGCCTTGACACGCTTATAACCTATTATAACACGAGCAAGGCCCTTTTTCACTATATTGTGTCAAGGGAATCAATAATTTTTTCAAACTGCTTCCGTTTGATCTGGATGCGGTTGCCGTTCAGGATCACCCAGCCAGCGGTGGGGTTTTCCTCGGCAAGCCGACGCAGTTTGTTTTCCCCGATTCGAAAATATTTAGACGCTTCCTCAATGGTGAGCGTGTATTTTTCCCAAATAGGCACATCGTTATTACTCATAACATGGCCCCCTTTCTTTTCAAAACAAAGGTTATTGTTGTGAAAGTGGGCAGAAAGTAACGGACGGCTGCTGGCACAGCTCCACGGGAATCTCACCCCTGCGTGGTTCTCACGCGGCCCTGCTCGTTGCCTGCGACGCTTCAAACGCTCGGACTACGACGGCAAGGGAGTATCATTGTCCTGTCTGCGCGTCGTCGCCCGCAGGCTGCCACACCTGCTTTACGGCCCGGTAAAATCGCTCCGCTTATCCCAATGAGGGAAAACCTCTTGGCGCACCTGCCGCCCGGCTCGGCGCAGACAGAATGTATCCGTCTGCCCTATGACGCGCCGCCATTGTCCTGCGGGCGTATTTGTCAAGGAGCAAAGGGGCCGCCGGGAAAACAGGCAGGCGGGGAAAGGGAAAGCCGCCTGTCTATGGCCGGGGCCTTAACCGTCAGTCGCCAATGGGACTAACGATGGAATGGATCAGCTTGATTTGCAATCGGCGCTTCATATACTCGTCAATGCAGATATGAGGCTGACCGCTGCCGTCATAGAGCGTCCGGGTACACAGCTTATTGATATAGCCGTCATAATGCTGCAAGACACGCTCCACGGCTTCGGCGTTACCGGCGCAGGCCGCGTCGATCACAAAATCAGGCAGAGGGCTTTTGCCCTTGTAACTGGATTGCTTCATCCGCGTTTAACCTCCCTCCGGCATGAACGCCATCAATTTTACACGCAGGTCTTTTAAGGTGCTTGTCCTGTGGCGCTGTACTGCGCTGCGGGACATTCCCATCAGGCGGCCAATTTCTTCGTCAGTCAAATCCAGAACAAAGCGGAGAATCAAAATACTCTGCTCGTCTTTTGGCAGGCTGGCAAACGCTTCGGCCACAAGCTCGTTGTCGATATGTAGGTCATAGCCATGCGAACTGAATGTAAAGCTGTCGCAGGAATACCGATCTACGGTCGAGAGCTTGTCCCAATCAGCCGGGGAAAGAGCGTCCAGCGACACTTCACGGTCGCGGCGGCACTTCATTTCCCGCAGATAATCTATCGCCTCATGGTACAGAACCAGCTTGCAGTAGCGGTCAAACTGGCCCCATTCACCGTATTTGCGGGGGATCGCTTCCATCTTCTCACCCCCTTTCTATGGGGGATGTGGTGGTTCTCTCCCTTTCCGCCAATAGAGCGAATGGAATCTCTCTGGCTGCCCGCTAAACGCCTCCTTTTTTCACTTTTTTGAAATTTCTTTTTGCGCCGGATAGCAGACCGCAGGAAATAACAAAATTCGCCCGGCAGATCAAAGACCCGCTGGGCGAAACAAAAAGCAATATGTTCTTTTCCTACATAGTATAGTACATACGCACAGCCGCTTGTCCCCGCTGCCGGGGGACGGCTTTTTTTGACAGGCTAACCCCTGTCGGAATTTGTCGAAGTAGTTTTCGTTGCATGGCGGCTCCCTCCTAAAGCCGCCATGCCAGAACACGGTGCAGGGGTCGTCGAAGCAAAAAGAAACGGCGGCCTTGATCTACTCAAAACCGCCGTATCCGTCAGTGATACAGGAAAGCGCACGAAATCCTCTGCCCGTCAGCGTTTTTTTTCTTTTCCCCGCTGTGGAGGCAGATGTTTGAATATGCAGGTATGTTTCATGCCGCAAAGGCCACAAAACATACCATGTTAGTCATTCAATTTGAATTAGAGTTCAATTCTTGCTTTCGATGGCTTATCTTCACAATAGATAACTTTAATCGTTGTTCCCTTGTCAGGGACTTTGTTTCCTGCGCCAATCCATTTTCGGCAGATGTAATCTTTGCCGTCTATCGTATATTTGACCTTGATAGTATGCGGAAAGGCTGCGCCATCCATCGCATGAACGCGGGCAGGTTTACGATTCACTTTTAACCACCATTGTTTTATAACTGAAATTACAGTTCCCATTGTTTCTTTTTCCATAAGTTATACCTCCAATGATATTTTTGATTGATGATACCTATTTTCTATTCAGCCTTTTCTTTGTTTGTAGTAAAAGCGGAACGCTGCTGCGCCGGTGGCCGCCAACTGTACCAGAATCAGCACAGCAAACAGACCGAAGCTCTCATAGTAGAACAGTTCATCCCAAAAATATAGTCTGTTCAAATGATGCCATTTATTGTATTCTAAATTTGTAGGTAAGCTGAACGGGTAACTTACCAAGGGATAGCGGCAACAGATGTCTATCTAACCATACTACCATTGAGATCGAAAAGTATGAATTGAAGAGTACAATAATAGGGTTGATTGAGGATCAACTTTTATTTTTTGTACCTTCATGTTAGAAGCCGTTGTGGACTATTACCTAAAAATAATAGATATAACACAAAGAGAATTATTCAATCTGTCCAAGCATAACAGGAAGGAAAAGATTGAAATTCCATAGGTAGTGGCTTCGTTGACGCGACTAAGTTCAATACGGAAAAATCGGTCTGCAGGTGTGTCAAACAGAAGACACTATTTTTTTATATCTGAGACCGATTGTTTCCGATACAATTTATGGAACATTCAGCACATCATGGACAAACCAAGTCTGAGCCGTGACCATAATGGCAAATGTGCAAATAGCAAAGAGAAGTACTTCAGCCACAGCATTGACACGGCTGGATTGAAGTTGCTTTTTCAGATTGGCAGGCAAGATTCTTGACAGCAGACAATAAACTAAAAATCCAATACAGGCTCCAGCGGTATTTGTCATCAAGTCATTGATGTCGGAAGAACCCCAGCCAAACATCTGGACAATTTCAACAGCCAAAGAAAACAGAAAGCCAGTCAATGCAACCGTCTTCATGTGATGATATTTCTTGTACAGCAGCGGCAGGAAAAATCCCAACGGGACAAACAGAATAATATTCAGAATGGTATCAATTGGCCCAGTTATCATACCGATAAATGGAGTCCAAGAAATGTTCGGGCGAAAGGTCATTGTGCTTGTAAAGCCGATGCCTGTGACGGTCAAAAGTCCGAATAAATAATAACCAAAAACAAACACTGCAGCGGTATGGAGAAAACTTTGTGTTCTCCCCAATTTTTTGAGCCACAAGAAATACAGTACGAAGACTGGAACCATAAACACATACCCACTAATTGAGCGGATGAGAATATCAGAAATTGGTATCATTATTATCTCCTTGTCAAATTCAAATTTATTGCCCATTCCAGCATTGAGCATTTTCTCATAAAGCAAACAGAATACTGTCATTAGTAACGACGGTATTCCCATAATGCTAATCGTAAGTCTAATTGTTCAATGTCGATTAGACATTCACTTTTACATTTTGGACAAAAGAGAGGAAAATTTTTAAGTACGGTATCTTCCCGAATTTTGTCGCGTGTTTTATTCCCGCAGACTGGGCAGCGGATGAACTCTGTTTTCTCCATATTGTTCACTCCGAATTGCGATCATTCTTTTTCTTATCCCGATATTTCCGTATGAGTTTATTACGGATAGGAACGCCAACACCAATCAAAAGCACAACTGCCAAAATTGTGAAATCCATACAATCACCTCACATTTCCTTATTCTTCATAACCCGAATGGACAAGAAGATTGAAACCGCATACATCACGACAATAGCAAAAACCGCAAGGAAAACGAGAAGTATCGGAGAAGATTCAACGACTGAAATAATTGAGTTCCCGATAGCTGGCATTTTAGAGAGAAGAAGTAAAGTCACCAAAAAACCGGCCACTGGAATATACATAAATACCCGTCCTTTGATTGAGCCGTACTTGTAATATCCCGGAATCTGGAACACGGTATAGAGTGCAAATAAGAATACTCCTGCAATAGCGGCAGTTACAATATCAAATACGCCAACTGTTTCACCCAGCACTTTCAAGACAAGCGGCTGTGCAATCAAAGAAATAATCAAGGAAAGAAGCCCCATTGCAAGGACAAAAACATAGCGTCCGATCACAAGCTCGCTTTTACGAACAGGTAAAATACCAAACAGACGATCCATGCTGTTTTTTTCTGTGATGGAAAAGGTATATCCCGTCGTCATGGCAATAAAGCACATAGCAAATGATACCCCTGTCAGCAAAGAACGATTGATTGCGGCAAACACAATCGGCAGGAGCAGGGTAAAGCAAATCGTCTTAAAATATGGTTTTACCAATGCAATATCTAATTTTGTGGATTTCAAAATATTACTCATAATCGTCACCTTTCTTGCTTGTAAACACTACAATTTCATCAATGGTGGCAGGATCAACGGTCAGGTTAGGGAAACCGCTAATATCTTCGGTTTTCATCAGAGCCTCAAATCCCGTAGGGAATGTACGAATACCAGCCGCCTTATTTTTCAGATCATCGGACAGTTCCTCAATTCCACCTTTTACAATGCGGAACATATCTACAAAATCATCTTTGCTGCCAGTAAAGTACAGCTCGCCATAACTGATGTAGGTAATATAATCGGCTGCACGCTCCAAATCGCCTGTGATATGGGTGGAGAACAAAACACTATGCTCGCCATCTTCAATATACTCTGAAAGAATTTTCAAAAGTTCATCTCTGGAAACCGGATCAAGTCCACTGGTCGGCTCGTCGAGGATCAGCAGTTTGGCGTCGTATGAAAACGCACAGGCAAGCATTAACTTCATCTGCATACCTTTGGAAAGTTCTTTTACCTTTTTGGTTGGTGCAATGTGAAATTTCCGTAACATATCCGCAAATTTCTGGCTGTCCCAATTTGGATAAAATACCGAAATGGATTTTTCAACCTGCGACACTTTCCAATCATCACTGAAATAATTTGTATCGAAAACAACGCCCAGCTCTGATTTTACTTTTTGTTCTTCTGCGATATTATCCAGCCCCATCACTTTGACTGTGCCACCGGTGCGCTTGAGCATATTCAAAATCAGTTTGATTGTCGTTGTTTTGCCAGAACCATTCGGGCCGATCAAGCCCATAATATATCCCTTTGGCAAAGTAAAGCTGATATTGTGAAGCTGAAAAGAATCAAAAGATTTTGAAAGATTCGTTACCTCTAAATAATTAGTCATCTGTTTTTACCTCCGTTAAAATGTCCAAAAGGCGATGTAATTCCTCTGTGGATAGATTTGCCATTCTTGCAGCTTTTATTGCTTCGGTGAGATTGTTTTCTACTTTGCAAATAAGCTGCTCCTTAATCAGTTCTGAACCAGACCCCATTACGAAACATCCACGCCCCTGCACATTTTTAACAAAGCCCTCTTGCTCTAATTCTGTGTATGCCTTTGTCACTGTTAAGACGCTGATCTTTAAGTCTTTGGCAAGTGTTCTAAGGGAGGGCAAAGTTTCTTCGGCTTGAAGCTCGCCAGATAAAATAGCCGCCTTGATCTGCTGTTTAATCTGCTCGTATATGGGGATGCCAGATACATTTGAAATAATCAGTTTCATTGCTGCATCCTCCGTGTGTTTTAACTGTTATGCTGTTTTGTATAACAGTATAACACGAGAGGCGTATCTTGTCAATATTTCAAAAAGGGGGGTGGCAATAATTTCCTCTGCCTATGTTTCGGGATATGAATTATAAAGTTTAATCTTACTGCATATAGCAACATTCCATTGAGAAAATATGAAATATACAATGTAAATGGGTGGTGCTATATGGCAAATATCAAAGATTGTCCCGGCTTTGAAACTTTCGGCGCAGATGTAAAAGAGGCGCGGAAAGTCAAGCAGTTATCGCGTAAGACGCTGGCGGAACAGGTCAATATCGACTGGCGCTATCTTGCCAACATCGAAAATGACGGCACGATTCCCAGCCTGCCGGTTATCATACAGCTTATTAAAATCTGCGGGCTTCCCGTGGAACGGTATTTTAACCCGGAGATCATGCGGGAGGAAAGCGCACAGCGGCAGCGGGTCAGCCACAAGCTGAAACTCTGCCCGGAAGAATTTCTGCCGATCATCGAGGGCGCGATTGACGGGGCCATTCAAATTCAACAGAAGAATGACGAAACGGAGGGTGCATGACAACCCTCTGTTTTGTTTTTGGGAGGACGCAAGGCTGCGCCCTCTCTTTTTTTATGCGTTTTTCGGAAAAACCGGGATTTTGCGGGTATTTCTTTGGGGTCAGAACGCTTTTTAGGGGAAGAAGAACAAAGACAGCAAGCATAGGGAGTGTAGCCACACTCCCGGCAAACGGCTTCCCGTTTGTATCTTGGGGAAGTCCCCAAACCCCTGAATGAATGGAGGTGAGAAAGTGGCAAACCGAAAACGGAAGTTTGTGCTGCGCGTCCCGGTGACGCCGGAGGAACGGGCGCTGATCCAACAGAAGATGGCCCAGCTTGGCACAAAGAACTTTTCTGCCTACGCCCGGAAAATGCTGATTGACGGCTATATCGTCCATATCGACACCGGCCCCGTCCGGGCGCAGACCGCAGAGCTGCAAAAAATCGGCGTCAACATCAACCAGATTGCAAGGCGTATCAACAGTACCGGGACTGTGTACGCGCAGGACTTGGAGGACATCAAGGGGGCGCTGGCACAGATATGGCAGTTACAAAGATCCATCCTATCAAGTCAACGCTGAAAAAGGCGCTGGACTACATCGAGAACCCGGACAAGACCGA
>DXUR01000094.1 GCA_019417795.1 Clostridiales bacterium
GGCCTTATGCTCCTGCTGGTGATGGGCGGCCTGCAATCCTGCACCGCCATGTTTGGCAGCACCGGGACGGGCCTTGCCGCCACCTCCTATCTCTCCGAGGACAGCGATATGCTGGGAGCCGAAGCCGCCTATGCCGCGCTGGAAGCAGACTTGCAGCACGAACTTGACAACTACGAAAGCCTGCACCCTGGCTATGACGAATACCGTTTCGATCTGGACGAGATCAAACATGACCCCTATGTGCTGACCTCCATCCTCTCCGCGCTGCATAACGGCGTGTTCACTTTGGGGGAGGTACAGGGCGACCTTGCCATACTCTTTGAAAAGCAGTACATCCTGACCCAGACCATCGAAACGGAAACCCGCTACCGCACCGAAACGAGGACGGACAGCGAGGGAAACACCTATACCGTGGAAGTTCCCTACACCTATTACATCTGCAATGTGAAGCTGGAAAACTTTGACCTGTCCCACCTGCCCATCTACATTCTCACCGAGGAACAGATGGGCTTTTATGCTGCCTATATGCAGACTTTGGGCAACCGGCCAGACCTGTTTCCCAACGGCAGCTATCCCCACGCCTCCACCCCGAAAGAGCCGACCTACTATGAAATCCCCCCGGAGGCGCTAAAGGACGAAGCCTTTGCCGCCATGATCGCGGAGGCGGAAAAGTATGTGGGCTATCCCTATGTGTGGGGCGGCAGCTCCCCAAGCACCAGCTTTGATTGTTCCGGCTTCATTAGCTGGGTTATCAATCATTCCGGCTGGAATGTGGGACGCCAGACGGCGCAGGGGCTTTACAACATCTGCACTCCCGTTTCCCCGGAGCAGGCCAAGCCCGGCGACCTTGTATTTTTCGTCGGCACTTATGACACTGCCGAGATGTCCCATGTGGGGCTGTATGTGGGAAATTCGGTCATGCTGCACTGCGGCGACCCCATTTCCTACACGAACCTCAATTCAAGCTACTGGCAGCAGCATTTTTATTGTTACGGGCATTTGCCTTAAACGCCAGAAAGGAGTAAATCACTATGGCAATGAACAAATTGGAACGCATTGAAAAGGATATTGAGAAAACCAAAGGCAAGATCGCGGAGCTGCAAAAGCAGCTTCGGGAGCTGGAAGCGGCCAAGACCGAACAGGAAAACTTGCAGATCGTCCAGCTTGTGCGCGGCCTCAACATGACCCCGCAGGAGTTCGCCGCCTTTGTGCGCGGCGGCGCGTTGCAGGCGGCCCCGGCCCCGATCCCGGACTTTGAACAGGAGGACAGCGCCCATGAAGAAATCTAAACTGTTCCGCACCTTGACGCTGGCTGTGGCCGCTGCGCTCTGCATGGCGACCACGACCGTTACCGCCTACGCCGGGGGCGCTGACCCTGACCCGGTGCCGCTGCCGGAAACCACCGAGGCCCCCGCAGAAGTGCCGGAGGAAACCGAAGAACCTACCACCGGCGGCATGGAGCCGGTGGGCGTACCCGTCACCCCGCAGGGCAACGCTACGCTGGTGGATGATTTTTTCGGGGATAAGCAGCTTATCACCGTCACCACTAAGGCCGGGAATTATTTTTATATCCTGATCGACCGGGCCAACGAGGACAAGGAAACGGCGGTGCATTTCCTCAACCAAGTGGACGACGCCGACCTGCAAGCCTTGTTGGAGGACGGGAAAAAAGAGCCGGAGGTCTGCAACTGTACGGCCAAGTGTCAAGCCGGGGCCGTCAATACGGCCTGCCCGGTCTGTAAAAACAACCTGACCGCCTGCAACGGGCCGGAGCCTAAACCCCAGCCGGAGGAAGAAAAGCCGCAGGAGGAAAAGCCAAGCGGCATGGGCGGCCTTGTGGTGTTCTTTGTGGTGGTGCTGCTGGGCGGCGGCGCAGCCCTCTACTTCCTGAAATTCAAAAAGGAAAAAGCCGACACCACAGGAAATGACGATCTGGCCGAGTATGACTTTGGCGAGGACGAGGACAACGAGGACGAAGCCCCGGAGCCGGACGAGGATATGACAAGTGAAGATGAAAATAAGGAGGACGAAGTATGAGCTATCAGTTAGTAATTGCAGAGAAACCAAGCGTAGCCCGCAGCATTGCGGGCGTGATCGGCGCGGACAAGAAACAGGACGGCTACATGGAGGGGAACGGCTATCTGGTGAGCTGGTGTATCGGCCACCTTGTTTCCCTTGCCGACGCTGGGACTTATGACGAGCGTTTCAAAAAATGGCGCTATGACGACCTGCCGATTCTGCCGCAGGAATGGCAGTACATCATTCCCGACGATAAGAAAAAGCAGTTTGACACCCTGCGTTCTTTGATGGAGCGCCCCGATGTTACCGGCCTTGTGTGTGCCACCGACGCCGGGCGCGAGGGGGAATTGATTTTCCGTTTCGTCTACCGGATGGCGGGCTGCAAGAAACCGTTTCAGCGCCTTTGGATTTCCAGCATGGAGGACGCGGCCATCAAAGACGGCTTTGCCCACCTGAAACCGGGAACCGATTATGATAACCTGTATCAGTCGGCCCTTTGCCGGGCGCAGGCGGATTGGCTGGTGGGGATCAACGCGACAAGACTTTTCTCCATCCTCTACCACAAGACCCTGACCGTGGGCCGTGTCCAGACGCCGACCCTGAAAATGCTGGTTGACCGGGAGGCCAAGATCAGCAGCTTTCAGAAAGAGAAATACCACATCGTCCAGATTGCGGCGGGCGGCATGGAGGCGGCCAGTGAACGCATGAGAAACGCAGACGACGCCAAGGCCCTGAAAGCCGCCTGTGAAACGGCGCAGGCCGTTTGTGTGTCGGTAACACGGGAGAAAAAGACGGAGCAGCCGCCCCGCCTCTATGACCTCACCACCTTGCAGCGGGAAGCAAACCGCCTGTTTGGATTTACCGCCAAGCAGACCCTTGACTATGCCCAGCAGCTCTATGAAAAGAAGCTGCTGACCTATCCCCGCACCGACAGCCAGTATTTGACCGATGATATGCTGCCAACGGCGGAAAGCCTTGTGTCCGGCCTGTGGCCGCTGCTTCCTTTTGCAACGGGGCTTGACCTGTCCCCGCAGTTTGGCCGGGTGCTGAACAGCAAAAAAGTGAGCGACCACCACGCCATTGTCCCGACGATGGAATTTGTGCAGAAAGGCTTTGACGGGCTGGCCGAGGGGGAAAAGAAACTGCTGTCCCTTGTGTGCTGCAAGCTGCTGTGCGCCGTGGCCGCGCCCCATGTGTATGAAGCTGTCACCGCCACATTCACCTGTGCCGGGAACACCTTTACCGCCAAGGGAAAAACCATCCTGACCCCCGGCTGGAAAGAGCTTGACCGCCGCTTTAAGGCGTCGTTCAAAACAGACGCCGACGACACCGCCCCGGAGCCTGCGCGGGAACTGCCGGAGATCACCGAGGGACAGACCTTTGACAAGGTAACTGCCGCCGTCACCGAGCATTTCACCGCACCGCCAAAATCCTACACGGAAGATACCCTGCTTTCTGCTATGGAGCGCGCCGGTGCGGACGATCTGCCGGAGGACGCCGAGCGGCAGGGATTGGGAACCCCGGCCACCCGCGCCTCCATCTTAGAAAAGCTGGTGCAGATGGGCTTTGTGGAGCGCAGGGGAAAACAGCTACTTCCCACCAAGGACGGCCACAACCTTGCCTGCGTGCTGCCGGAGGTGCTGACCTCTCCCCAGCTTACGGCACAGTGGGAAACGGAGCTGACGGCCATTGCCAAGGGGCAGGCCGACCCGGAGGGCTTCATGGCTGGCATTGCAGAAATGACAAGGGGCCTGATCGTGGGCTACTCCCAGATCAGCGAGGACGCGCAGAAGTTGTTTCAGACCGAGCGTGTGGTTATCGGCAAATGTCCGCGCTGCGGGGAAAGCGTCTACGAGGGCAAAAAGAACTACTACTGCGGAAACCGAAGCTGCCAGTTTGTCATGTGGAAGAATGACCGATTTTTTGAGGAACGAGGCAAGGCGTTCACCCCGAAGATCGCCGCCGCGCTCCTTAAAGACGGAAAAGCAAAGGTAAAGGGCCTGCGCTCCATGAAAACCGGCAAAACCTATGACGGGACGGTGCTTTTGGCCGATACCGGCGGCAAGTATGTGAACTACCGCGTGGAACAGAGGGGCAAAAACTAAAAACAGCAAGCATAGGGAGTGTAGCCACACTCCCGGCAAAATTCCTGACCCGGCGCACCTGCCGGGCCGGGGATTTTCTCTTTGGGGAAGCCCCAAACCCTTATATTATGTGAAAGGAGCGATTCAATGAGCGAAGTGTTTTCCGTACTTCTTCATAACCGACAGCGTTATGAGCAAGGCAAAGAGGGCCTATGGTTTTCTCTGCCGACCACAACCGAAAAACTGCAAGCAGCCCTGCGGGAAATCGGAATCAGCACCGACAATCCACAGGACTTTTTTCTATATGGGTATAGAAGCCCACAGAAGCGACCTATTAAGCTGCCCCGTGATATGGTGCTGTCCGCAGGCATGGATGAATTAAACTTCCTTGCTGCAAGATTGGAAAAGCTGGACGCCGCCGAACTTACGGAGCTGAACGCCGCCCTGACAAGCCCGCAGAGTGATTTTCACAATATCGGCCAGATTATCGACTATCCCGAAAATGTGGACTTTTATGTGCATTTGCCGGATGTCACCAGCACAGGACAGTTGGGCGACTACTATCTAAACCGTTCCGGCATGGTGGATATGCCGGAGGAATGGAAAGCAGGGATTCTCCTGCCCCGTTTTGGCCTGCATATTGCCAACACAGAGCATGGTGTTTTTACCGATTATGGCTATCTGGTAAAAAGCGGCGACGAATGGCAGCGCGTCCATGAGGGCCAGCCAGTGCCGGAACAATACCGGGTGATGGCCTATCCTGCGCCGGAAATTCTGCGGGAGGAAAGCAAGGTACAGCCGGAGGCGGCAGCGCCTACAAAGGCCCCGCAGCCTGTCACCCCCATTCTCTTAAACGGCCAGAACAGCGCCGAGCGCATGAAAGAGATCACCGACCGGCTGGAAACCGGCATACAGGAGCTTTTCGAGAGTGAACGCTACAAAGCCTATCTCACCACCATGTCCAAGTTCCACAGTTACAGCTTCAACAACACCCTCCTGATCGCCATGCAGGGCGGACAGCTTGTGGCGGGCTACAACAAGTGGCGGGACGATTTTCACCGCAATGTAAAGAAAGGCGAAAAGGCCATCAAGATACTGGCCCCGGCCCCGTTCAAGGCGAAAAAGGAAGTGCAAAAGCTGGACGCACAGGGCAGGCCGGTGATGGGAAAAGACGGAAAGCCTGTTACCGAAGTACAGGAAATACAGGTTCCGGCCTTTAAGATCGTTTCTGTCTTTGATGTGAGCCAGACCGAGGGCGAACCGCTGCCCTCTATCGGCGTGGAAGAACTGACCGGCAGCGTGGAACGCTACGGGGAATTTTTCAAGGCGCTGGAACAGACCTCCCCGGTTCCCATTGGTTTTGAGGACATTCCGGGCGGTTCCCACGGCTATTACCACCTGACGGAAAAGCGGATCGCCATTCAGGAGGGCATGAGCGAATTACAGACCCTAAAGACAGCCATCCATGAGATCGCCCATTCCAAGCTCCACGCCATCGACCCGGAAGCCCCGGCCATTGAGCAGGCCGACCGCCCCGACAGCCGCACCCGCGAAGTGCAGGCTGAAAGCGTGGCCTATGCCGTATGCCAGCATTACGGGCTGGACACCTCCGACTATTCCTTTGGCTATGTGGCCGGTTGGAGTTCCGGCAAGGACTTGAAAGAGCTGAAAGCCTCCCTTGAAACCATCCGGGCCACCGCCCATGAGCTGATTACCGCCATCGACGGCCACCTTGCCCAGCTTCAGAAACAGCGGCAGGCCCAGCAGGAACAGCCGCAGGCCGCACCGCTGGAACAGGCCGCCGAGCAGCCAGCCCCGGACAGCGTATTTTCCAAGCTACCCCCGGAGCAACAGCAGGAAATGACCGACAGCGTAAAAGCTATGCTGCAAACCCTGATTGAAGCGGATTTGAAATCCACCGGCGAAGTGTCGCAGGGAACCAAGGAGGCGGCGCAGGCGCAGGGCTTTACCATTGCCGGGGATGGAACGCTGGAACAGGCAGAAGCCCCGCAGGAGGCCGTCTACCGTCTGGAAAGCGGCGAATATCTGTATATCCAGACATCGGAAACCGGCTACGATTACACGCTGTACGGCCCCGACTATAAGGAACTGGACGGAGGCCAGCTTGACAATCCCGACCTGACCCTTGCGGAAGCCGGAAAAGAAATCCTTGCCATCCATGAGCTACCGGTTGGGATAATGGAACCCCTGACCGGCGACAGGCTGGACGGTTTTCTGGAAGTCGCTGAACAGGTCAACGCCATTCCCCAGCCGCAGGCGTGGAACGGGATCGACGGCCTTTTGAATGGGAAACCGTTCATGCCGAAGGCGTCCCCGGCTGACCGGGCCGCCGCCCTGATTGAGCTGGCAGAGAAAAACGCCCCGCGTTTGGGCAGCGAGGAACGGCAGTTGATCGTGGCCTATGCCGAGACCGTGGACGATAACGACAAGGTGATCGGGCTTATCAACCGTCTGTGTGAACAGGGCTACGAGCTGCAAAAGGGCCAGATGGATTCCTTTGTGAAAAGCGAGATCGAAAGTGAGATTGCCGTTGCCAACGCCAAGCGGCAGATCGCCCAGAATCCGGCAGCGGAGCCGGTTGTCACGATCCTTTGGAGTGAAAGCCCCCATCTGAAAGACGGCCAGCAAATGCCGCTGCATGAAGCCGAGGCCGTTTTTAAGGAGCTGGACAGCGCCAGACGCCATGAACGGGAGCAGCCGGGCTATACGGGCCATTGGTACGACAAGACCAAGTTCCGCATTGATTTTACCATGCAGGGCCAGCCGGACAGCTACGAGGGACGGCAGGACTTTGGCGACGGGGACGGTTCCCTGATCCAGCATATCCAGGGCTATCACGAATACTACGCACAGGATGAAAGCTGGAAAAACCATGTGCTGCACCATGAGGGGCCGGAGGCATGGGAGGCGGACAAGGCCCAGCGGGATATGCTGCTGCATGAGTTCGTCCCATATATGGAGCTGCATTGCAATCTGGCCACTATGGAGCAGGAGGCCCGGCGTCCCCTGCGATCCGGGGAAACCCTGACGCCGGAACAGACCGCTTATTTCAACGCGGTTTTGGACTATGTAAAAGAGTGCCGCCCGCTTCTCAATCAGGGCCAGTACCACTTGCCGGAGCCGCCGCAGCTTGCCGACTTCGACCAGAGCTTGCAGGACTACAAAAAACAGATCGAGGCAGAGCTGGAACAGGAGGCCGCCACTGCCGGGCTGACGGTGGAGGAATATGTTGCCTCTGACTATGAGGCCCCGGCGCAGCCCAACTTTTCCATCTACCAAGTGCCGCCCGGCCCGGAGGGGCGCGACTTCCGCTATCGTTCCTATGAGGAATTGCAGGCGGATGGGCTTTCGGTGGACAGGAAGAATTACCAGCTTATCTACTCCGCGCCGCTGGACAAGGACATCACACTGGACGAGATTTACCGCCGCTTCAACATGGAACATCCCGCCGATTACAAGGGACATTCCCTCTCGATGGGGGATATTGTGGTGTTCCGGCAGGATGGAAAACAGACCGCCTACTATGTGGACGAGGGGGCCGACTACCGGCAGGTGCCGGAGTTTTTCGCCCAGCCGGAAAAGCAGCTCACGCCGGACGAGTGCATGACCGGCGAACAAATCCAGACGCCGAGAGGCCGTTTCTATCTGACCGACAGGAGCCGGGAACAGATGGAGGCCGCCGGGTATGGATTCCACCACCAGTCGGAGGACGGCAGGTATCTTATTATGGCAAACGGCACAAGAGCCTTTGCCATCCCCGCCCAGCCAGAAAGCCATATCAAGACGGCGGAAATGTCCACCGAGCAGAACTACAACATGATCGACGGCATGATGAACAACGCCCCGTCTATGGAGGAACTGGAAGCAAGGGCAAAAGCCGGGGAACAGATTTCCCTTTTGGATGTGGCCGAGGCAACCAAGGCGGAGGCCAAAAAGCCCAAGCAGACCCAAAAGACAACGCAGAAACAAAAGAAGCCGTCCATCCGGGCGCAGCTTGCCGCCGCCAAGGAGGAGCAGAAAAAGAAGCCCCCGGCGCGGGAAAAATCAAAAGAAATGGAGGTATGAGGAATGTATTTCACCGTGGAAGAAGAAAACCTGATCTGTCTGTACCACAACGCCGACCGCCGCAGGACGGCGGCAAATCTCCGGGCAGCTTTGCCGGACATGGACAAGGAAATGGCAGCGCTGGCCTGCCAGACCGCCGATAAGTTGGACACCATGAGTGACGCCGACTTTGCGGCGCAGCGGTTCCACTTCACAGACGAATAAGCAAAACGCCGGGCGCGGAGGTGTCAAAGCCTCTGCGTCCGGCGCTTCTTTTTTGTCCATTTTTCCGCATTTAGAACCCCGTTTTGAGGGGAACAGGATAACTTTATCCACCTGCCTGCCGACCATGCGGAAAAACCCTTGATTTCCGTGGACTTTTACCGCCCTAAATGCG
>DXUR01000095.1 GCA_019417795.1 Clostridiales bacterium
CGTTTTCATATTCTGATCGTGCTCAGGAGCGCGTTTATTCTGTAAGGGTCACGGCGCGGGTATAGTGCTTGCCCGCGTGCTGGACCACATATTGGTCGATCTCAAGGACCGTCAGGGCAGAAAGCACCCGACGGGTGGGGATGTCCACCAGCTCGGTGAGGTCATCCACCTGCATGGGCTCCGTATCGGAAAGCGCTTTTAAAATGGCGATCTGGTCATCCGTCAGCTCCACATCGCCGCGGGACAGGCTGAGGGCAGGGGCCACAGGCTTCGGCTCCGGCACCGTCCGGGCCTGATAGCCCAGAGTCTCCGGCTCCTCCCGCGCCTCTTTCAGATCCAAGGTGAAGCGGCCCTCATACTCCCGCAAAATGTCGGACGCATCTGTTACCAGCCCCGCGCCGTCCCGGATCAGGCGGTTGCAGCCCACGCTGGTAGGTGCGTCGATGGGACCGGGGACCGCAAATACATCCCGGCCCTGCTCTAAGGCCGTCATAGCGGTGATGAGCGCGCCGCTCCGTTCCGGCGCTTCCACCACCAGAGCCGCTAAGGACAGACCGGAAAGAATACGGTTCCGCACCGGGAAATGCCCCGGCGCCGGCTCCGTCCCCGGTGGGTATTCCGAAAACAGAACGCCTGATGCCGCTACATCTTCATAGAGATACCGACTCTCATAGGGATAATGGACGTCCAAGCCGTTGCCCGCCACGCCTATGGTCACGCCGCCGGCCCTGAGAGCGCCCCGTGTGGCTGCGGCGTCGATGCCCTTTGCCAGACCGCTCACCACCACGGCTCCGCCGGAGGCCAGACCAAAGCCCAGCTTTTCCGCGCAGGCAACGCCGTAGGGCGTACAGTCGCGGGTGCCCACCACCGCTACGCTGAGCAGATCGTCCAGCAACGGCAGCTTACCTTTGTAATAGAGCAAAGCCGGTGGATCGTAGATGTTTTTCAGCCGTCCGGGATAGGCGGCGTCGGAAAAGGTCAGAAGCTGAATATCCAGCCGCTGACAGTCGGCAAGAATTTTGTCAGCCGGGGCGAGATCATGGTTTTCCAGCAGCTTCAGCTGACCGGGGTCGGCCCCCTCCGTCAGCATCAGCTCGTCAGGATCGGCGTAGAAAATGCTCTCCGGATCGCCGAAACGGCGCAGCAGCGCCAGCTTGGTCTGATTTCGCAGGCCCTTCAGTTCCGACAGCCATACCCAATATTTCAGCATATCCCCCGTCCTCCCCGCTCAGTCATTCCGGGCGGCCTCCCACAGCAGGACCGTGGCTGCCGCTGCCGCGTTCAACGATTCGCAGTGCTCGCTCATAGGAATTTTGATTGTCCGGTCGCAGAGGGCCAACACGCCCTCCGTCAGTCCCCGGCCCTCGCTGCCGATGGCAATGGCGCAGCGGTTGTAATCCACCGCACGGGCGTCCAGGGTATCCTCCCGCAGCGCCGCGCCGTAAAGAGGAATGCCGCTCTTTTTCAGCAGAGCGGACAGCTCCTCCGCCCCCACCGTCCACACCGGGCAGCGGAACACCGCTCCCATGGTGGCCCGGAGGGTCTTGGGGTTATAGAGATCCGCGCAGCCGTTCACCAGAAACATTCCATCGGCATGGAAGGCGTCCGCCGTGCGGAGGATGGTGCCCACATTGCCGGGGTCCTGCAAGGTGTCCAGCACCACATAGCGGCGGCCCGCCAGCGTTGCCGGCAGCGGCTCCGTGTGGATGGCGCAGGTAAACAGCGTCCCCTGGGGGGTCTCCATAGGCGAAACGGACTTCATTACATCCGCCGGAACCTCCACCTGCCGCACACCCAAGGGCAGTTCCGGCAGGTCTACCCCCGCCGTAGCCACAACGGTGCGGACCTCCGCCCCCCACAGCAGCGCTTCCTTCAACAACTTGGGACTGTCGCAGAGGAATTCTCCCCGCTGGCGGCGGTAGGACGCAGAGGCCGCCAGCTTCCGGAGATGGGTGCACAGCGGATTCTGTCTGCTGGTGATGATCTCCATAGGTCGGCGGCTCCTTTCTCATTCTCTGGTCGTTTGATTGGATGCATTTGCCGGCAACAGGGTCCGGCTTCCAAATTTGCCGTATCCGTTCCCGGTTTTGGGCGAATGGCAGGCAATTTGCCCTACCGCACGGAAAAACAGGCGTTTTTCCCTGTCTGTCGGGGTAAATCTAAACGCTTACTATATTAAATGTATCCACCAGAATTGTCAAGGGAAGTTTGTTTGAAGGCCGATACAGGCACGGTTCTCATTTTTTCATGGGAAATCGGCTATTTTTTTATGGTACTTCACATTGACAGCACTTATGGAGAATGATACCATCAGAATGGCAAATTGATCGGACAGGAGCGAAACCGAAATGACATTGGATCAATTAAAGATCGGTGCCTCCGGCACCATTACCTCTGTGGGCGGAGACGGCCCTCTGCGCTGCCGCCTGCTGGATATGGGACTGATTCCCCGCACGCGGGTCACCTTACAGAAGATCGCCCCCATGGGAGACCCCATTGAGATCCGGGTCCGGGGCTACGAGCTGACCCTCCGGGTGGAAGAAGCCGAAAAAATTGAAGTGAAGGAGGACGCGTGATGGTTTTTGCGTTGGTAGGCAATCAGAACTGCGGCAAGACCACGCTGTTCAACTCCCTCACCGGCTCCAATCAGCACGTGGGCAACTTCCCCGGCGTTACCGTGGATCAGAAAATGGGCGAGATCCGGGATGAAAAGGGCTGCTCCGTTGTGGACCTGCCGGGTATCTATTCCCTGCGGCCCTATACGCAGGAGGAGATCGTTTCTCGGGACTTCATCATCAATCAGAAGCCCGACGGCATCATCAATATCGTGGACGCCACCAACATCGAGCGGAACCTGTACCTGACCCTTCAGCTTTTAGAGCTGCGGGTGCCCATGGTGCTGGCCCTGAACATGATGGACGAGGTCCGGGCCAACGGCGGCTCCATCGACGTGCGGAAAATGAGCCAGGCGCTGGGGATCCCCGTGATCCCCATCACGGCGGCCAAGGGCGAGGGCGTCAGCGAGCTGGTAGATCAGGCGTTGACTGTGGCCCGCGGAAAGATCCTGCCCAAGGTGACGGACTTCTGTTCGGACGACTCTGCCGTACACCGCTGTATTCACGCCGTGGTGCACCTCATCGCGGACCACGCTGACCGCATAGGCGTTCCCGCCCGGTTCTGCGCCGCCAAGCTCATCGAGGGCGGCGACGATCTGGCGGACCAGCTGAAGCTGGATGAAAACGAAAAGGAACTGCTGGAGCACTGTATCGTCCAGATGGAGACGGAGACCGGTCTGGACCGCAACGCCGCACTGGCGGATATGCGGTACAGCTTTATTGAAAATGTGGTGAGCACCTCCGTGGTGAAGTGCCATGAGAGCCGGGAACACGCCCGCTCCATGAAGTTCGACCGGATCCTCACCGGCCGGTACACCGCCATCCCCACCTTTTTGGCAGTGATGCTGCTGACCTTCTACCTGACCTTCAACGTCATTGGCCAGCGGCTGTCCGACTGGATGGGCGTGGGGATCGACGCCCTGACCGCCCTGGCAGACCGGGCGCTGACGGCCTACGGCATCAATCCGGTGGTCCACAGCCTCATCATCGACGGCATTTTTGCCGGCGTAGGCAGCGTACTGGTGTTCCTCCCCATCATCGTCACCCTGTTCTTCTTCCTGTCCATTCTGGAAGACACCGGCTACATGGCCCGTGTGGCCTTTGTGATGGACAAGCCTCTGCGAAAAATTGGTCTGTCCGGCCGCAGCATCGTGCCCATGCTCATCGGCTTCGGCTGCTCCGTGCCCGCTATCATGGCCACCCGCACCGTGTCCTCTGACCGGGACCGGAAAATGACCATTCTGCTGACACCCTATATGAGCTGCTCCGCCAAGATTTCCATTTACGCCTTCTTCACCGCCGCCTTCTGCCCCAAGTATCAGGCGCTGGTGATGATCTCCCTGTATCTGCTGGGCATTATGATCGGCATTGTGGCGGCCCTCATTATGAATCAGACGGCCTTCCGGGGCAAGCCCGTGCCCTTCGTCATGGAGCTTCCCAACTACCGCCTTCCCAGCCTTAAAAGCGTGGCTCTGCTGCTGTGGGAAAAGGCCAGAGACTTTTTGGAGCGGGCCTTTACCGTGATTTTTCTGGCCACCATCATCATCTGGTTCCTCCAGAGCTTTGATACCCGGCTGAACGTGGTCACTGACAGCGCCGACAGTTTGCTGGCCCTCATCGGTCAGTGGATCTCGCCGGTGTTCGCCCCCCTGGGCTTTGCGGACTGGCGCTGCGCCACCTCCCTGATCTCCGGCTTCATCGCCAAGGAATCCGTGGTCAGCACGCTGGAGATCCTGCTGGGCGGCGCCGCTCTCTCCACTCTGTTCGCCAGCCGGGCCGCCATCAGCTTTCTGGTATTCACCCTGCTCTATACCCCCTGCATTGCGGCGGTGGCCACCATCCGCCGGGAGTTCAACTCCACCCTGAAAACCGTGGGCGTAGTGCTGATGCAGTGCTGCGTGGCGTGGATCGTGGCCTTTGTGGTCTATACGCTGGTGGGGATTCTGTGATGAACACTTTGGATTGGCTGCTGCTGGCACTGGTGGCCCTTGCCGCCGTCGCCGCGATCCGCCGCTGGCGGAAAAAGGACAGCTGCGGCTGCTCCGGAGACTGCCGGCACTGTGCCGGCGGCTGTCCGAAAAAGGAGTCCTGAAAATCGTCCCCGCCGGTAATTTCCTTCTCAGGTATAACGAAACCCCCGCTTGCGAGACAAGGCTCTGTCTCACAAGCGGGGGGTATTTTTCATTTCTTGACACGGTGTTTACTTCGTTCCCATCAGGGCACGGAAGCGCCGGGTCGATGCGTTCCGCACGCAGCTCCAGACCTCCCGGGTGGCACAGATCTTGTCCGCGCAGGTCACCACAACGCTCTCCTTGTACTTGGGCGGCGTGGGGTTCAGGGGAAACATATGCCGGTGGATGATATTCGCTTCCAGCGGATTCAAACCGAAATCCCGCTGGGCGTTCTCCATGGCCTTGCGGGCGTGGTAGAACCCGTGGAGTTTGTGGTCCCGGTTGTGTTCCCGCCAGTTGTAGAGAAAATAGTCATGAAGCAGTGCTCCCCGCACCAGACTCCGCCAATCCACGTCCCAGCCCCATTTCTGAGCCAGACGGATGCTGCAAAGCGTCACCGCCACGGAATGATCGTAGCAGGTGGTGCTGCCGTGCTGGGGGATCGTGCGCTCCTGATCCATGGTAGGCGAACGCAGAATATCACCGCCGTATTCCCATAGCATTTCTTCTGCAGTCATATCCGCTCACCTCTTTTCTGTCCCTGATTATAGGGGCAAAACCGGAGAAAATCCAGTAGGAAATGCAACAGAGCTTTCCTGCCCGTCTTCACATTTCTTTGTGCGGTTTGCCGTTTTTGTTGGAACCGTCCTGCTAATTTTTAGCTTTTTGGATGAAACTGCAAATTCTCACTTGACATTTGCCCTCGGGCGGCGTATGCTTGCGCCAAGTTCAAAACCAAAACCGATGACACGGAGTAAGTACACGAAAGGGCATTTCCCCCAGCGAGCTGCCGGTAGTGAAAGGGCAGCGGAAAGGCGTTCGTGGAATGGACCGTGGAGGGCGGGCCGAACAGGGCAGTTTAGTAGGCACCGACGGGCTTTTCCCCCGTTACCAAGGAAAGACGTGTGATGGCACGTCGCCGAGCGGACGATTTTCGTCAATTTGGGTGGCACCGCAGAAGTTTCAGGCTTTTGTCCCAAAGGAACCTATCAACAGGTTCGTTTGTGGATGAAGGTCTTTTTTTGATGCCTTCTCCACAAAGGACCGTTTACGAGCTATGAAAGGAGAACGCACCATGGCAGCCGAAATCAACAACATTCCCTACAAGATCTATCTCTCTGAAGACGAGATGCCCAAGGCATGGTACAACGTCCGGGCCGACATGAAGGTCAAGCCCGCCCCCCTGCTGAATCCCGGCACCGGAAAGCCCATGGGCTTTGACGACCTGCGCCCCGTGTTCTGCGACGAGCTGATCCGCCAGGAGCTGGACAATGATGACCGGGAGATCCCCATTCCCCAGGAAATCCTGGATTTCTACAAGATGTACCGTCCCTCTCCCCTGGTGCGGGCCTACTGCCTGGAAAAGGCCCTGGGCACCCCCGCCAAGATCTACTACAAGTTTGAGGGCAACAACACGTCCGGCTCCCACAAGCTCAACAGCGCCATCGCCCAGGCCTATTATGCCAAGCAGCAGGGCCTCAAAGGTGTTACCACCGAGACCGGCGCCGGCCAGTGGGGCACGGCCCTGTCCATGGCTTGCGCATACCTGGGTCTGGACTGCAAGGTGTACATGGTAAAGGTCAGCTACGAGCAAAAGCCCTTCCGCCGGGAAGTCATGCGGACCTACGGCGCCTCTGTCACTCCCTCTCCCTCTGAGACCACCGCCATCGGCCGGAAAATTCTGCAGGAGCATCCCGGCACCACCGGCTCCCTGGGCTGCGCCATTTCCGAGGCCGTGGAGGTCGCCACCTCCACCCCTGGCTACCGCTACGTGCTGGGCAGCGTCCTCAACCAGGTACTGCTGCACCAGAGCGTCATCGGCTTGGAGACCAAGGCGGCGCTGGATAAGTACAACATTGTGCCCGACATCATCATCGGCTGCGCCGGAGGCGGCAGCAACCTGGGCGGTCTGATCTCCCCCTTCATGGGTGAAAAGCTCCGGGGTGAGAAGGACTACCGGTTCATCGCCGTGGAGCCCGCCTCCTGCCCCAGTTTCACTCGGGGCAAGTTTGCCTATGACTTCTGCGACACCGGCATGGTGTGCCCCCTGGCAAAAATGTACACCCTGGGCAGCAACTTCATTCCCTCTCCCAACCACGCCGGCGGCCTGCGGTATCACGGGATGAGCAGCATCCTCTCCCAGCTGTACCACGACGGGTACATGGAGGCCGTGTCCGTGGAGCAGACCAAGGTCTTTGAGGCTGCCGAGCAGTTCGCCCGGATCGAGGGCATCCTCCCTGCTCCCGAGTCCAGCCACGCCATCCGGGTAGCCATCGACGAGGCCATGAAGTGCAAGGAGACCGGCGAGGCCAAAACCATCGTCTTCGGCCTGACGGGCACCGGCTACTTCGACATGGTGGCCTATGAGAAGTTCCACAACGGCAAGATGACGGATTACATCCCCACTGACGCCGAGCTGGAGGCCAGCTTTGCCACCCTGCCCCAGGTCCCCGGCCAGGACTAAAGTCCCCTCCAACTCTTACCCTCTCAACACACAATCGCCCAGCCGCGCCGGATTTCCACGCACCGCCTTTACCCGCAAGGGGTATGCAGCATCCATAAAGCAGCACAGCCGTTAACGGCTGCCCTACCTTACCGTTGTGAAAATCTTACCGCTTTTATCGACAGTTTCAAGCAAAAACCATCCCCGCAGGCAGTTGCCTGCGGGGATGGTCTGTTTTTCATTAAGAGTTGCTGCAAAGAACCCATCCTATGTCCGATCCGGAAAAGTTCACTGTTCCTGGGCAGTCTCGGACAGCTTTTTCAGTTCTTCCTCCTCCAGCACCCGGTAGGCCACCTTGCCCACCAGGGTCTTGGGCAGTTCGGACCGGAACTCGATGTCGTAGGGCAGGGCGTATTTAGCCACGTTCTTGCGGATGTAGGTCATGAGAACATCCTTGGTCTCCTCGTTGGCGGGGACGCCGGGCTTGAGCATAACAAATGCCTTTACCTTCTGCATTTTCAGCTTATCCGGCACGCCGATGACGCAGCTCATCTGCACCAGCTCATGAGCGTCGAAAATATTCTCCATCTGAGAGGGGTACACATTGTAGCCGCTGGTGACGATCATGCGCTTGAGCCGCTGCCGGAAGTACACAAAGCCGTCAGGGTCCATATAGCCAAGGTCGCCGGTGTGGACCCAGGCAAGGCCGTCCTCATGGGTCTGGAGGGTCTGCGCCGTTTCCTCCGGGTGGTGGAGATAGCCCATCATCACCGTAGGCCCAGACAGGCAGATCTCGCCCTCGGTGCCGTAGGGAACCTCCTTTTGCGTCCCGTGCTCCACGATCTTATAGTAGGTGTCCGGGAAGGGGATGCCGATGGAGCCTTCCCGGGAGATGTGGTACGGCGTCAGGCAGGAGGCGGTGACGCACTCCGTCAGGCCGTAGCCCTCCCGCACCTGAATGGTGGCATGGTGGTCAAAGAGGAATTGGTCGAACCGCTTTTTCAGCTCTACGGACAGGCTATCACCGCCAGAATAAACACCCTTCAGGCAGCTCAGGTCCGCGTTTTTCATTTTGGGCAGCCGCAGCAGCGCCTCGTACAGCGTGGGGACGCCGGCAATCAGGTTGCAGCGGTATTTCAACAGCAGCTTGGCATAGCTGTCCGGGGTGAACCGGGGCACCAGGATGCAGCAGCCGCCGCTGACCAGCATGGAGTGGATGGACACGCCCAGACCGAAGCCAT
>DXUR01000096.1 GCA_019417795.1 Clostridiales bacterium
ATGTCCAGATGGTTGGTGGGCTCGTCCAGCAGGATGATGTCCGGCTTGCCGAACAACGCCTGAGCCAGCAGCACCTTCACCTTTTCCTTGGCGGTCAGGCTGGACATTTCGCTGTACAGAATATCGTTGGAGAGGCCAAGGCCCTGAATGAGCCGGGACACGTCGGATTCGGCCTCCCAGCCGCCCATTTCGGCAAATTCGGCCTCCAGCTCGCTGGCCTTCACGCCGTCCTCGTCGGTGAAGTCCTCTTTTTCATAGAGGGCGTCCTTCTCCTTCATCACATCGTAAAGCCGCTGGTTGCCCATCATCACCGTATCCAGCACGGTGTAGGCGTCATACTGGAAGTGATCCTGCTTCAGAATGGACATCCGCTCTTCCTTGGGGATGATGACCTCGCCGGTAGTGGGCTCCAGATCCCCGGAGAGGATGCGGAGGAAGGTGGACTTGCCGGCGCCGTTGGCGCCGATGATGCCGTAGCAGTTGCCGGGAACGAACTTCAGTTCTACGTCCTTGAACAGGGTCTGGCCACTGAAGTTCATGCTTACATTGTTGACTGTGATCATGTCGGTATCCTTTCATCACGGAGTCTGCGATTTTCCCGCAGGCTCCTTTTATTATCCGTCATAGCCGGGCAGCGGTCCAAACGGCAGACAGTTCCCCGCCGCCGCATAAAAAAGCGACGGCCAAACGGTCGTCACAGAACATTGTGCTGCCCAAAACTGGTACTATTATGTTGCTTTTTCTCTCTTTTGTCAAGTATTCTTCTGCATTTGTACAGAAACATACTAACATTTCTTGAGACTGTCAATAAAGTGATAAATTCTCCGCGACGGTAAGGAAGGGTGTGCGCGGGAAACCCAAGAAGGGTGTCCTGCGCCATTGAAATCCTAAGTTTTCAGAACTTTTATAAAGTTCCAAAAACTTGTTCAGCGGGACGAAAAGGCTTTTTCGACACGCTGATTTCCTTTTTCATGCCGCTCTCCCGGCGTTTTTTCCTTAAAAGCCCCCTTGACAATTTGGTTTACACATTGTAGACTGCAAGTAGAAGGTCTACATGTAGTAAACCTTGGAGGTGAACCTATGAGCGATTTGAAAATGGGGCCGGTGGAGACCCGGTTCGCGGAGATTATCTGGGACAGGGAACCGGTGGGCTCCACGGAGTTGGTCCGGCTGGCGGAGGAGGCCCTTGGTTGGAAAAAGTCCACCACCTACACCGTTCTGAAACGGCTGTGTGACCGGGGCATCTTCCAAAACGAGGGCGGCACCGTCACCAGCCGGCTGTCCCGGGCGGACTATGACACCGCCCAGAGCCAGCAATTCGTGGAGGAAAGCTTTTCCGGGTCCCTGCCCGCGTTTATCACGGCGTTTACCCGGCGAAAAAAGTTGACAGAGGACGAAATTGCGGAGCTGCAAAAGCTGATCGATCAGAACAGGAGGTAGCGTATGGGCGAGTTTGTAATGCACCGGCTGTTTCCCATCGTCTGTAATATGAGCCTCACCGCCAGCGTGGTGATTCTGGCGGTACTGGCAGTCCGCCTGCTGCTGCGGCGGGCCCCCAAGGTCTTTTCCTATGCCCTGTGGGCGGTGGTGCTGTTCCGGCTGCTGTGTCCGGTGTCCGTCACCTCCGCCGTATCCCTGCTGGGGGCGCTGGGCGCTCCGGCCCAGGAGCGAAGTGCCGTTACCAGCGTGGTGGAGTATGTCCCGGCGGATATCGTCCGCAATATGGCCCCCGCGGTGACGCCTTTACCTCAGGAGCCGTTCCCGGCGGAACCCGGTAAGAACATCGTCAGCACCGCCCCCAGCGTGACCCAGCCTGATGCTGCCCCGGTCTCACCCCTTAGCGGCCCAGTGGCGGTCCTGACCCTGACGTGGCTGACCGGCATGGCCCTGCTGCTCCTTTACAGCGTGGTCTCGCTGCTGCGGCTCCGCCGCCGCCTGGTGGGAGCCGTGCGGTTGGAGGACAACATCTATCTGGCGGACTACATCCCCTCCCCCTTTGTCATGGGCCTGTTCCGGCCCAAGATCTACCTGCCCTCCACCCTGACGGAAACGGAGCGGGGCTACATCCTGCGGCATGAGCAGTATCACCTCCGCCGCCGGGATCATGTGGTGAAGCTCCTGTCATTTCTGGCCCTGTGCGTCCACTGGTTCAACCCGCTGGTGTGGGCGGCGTTCATTTTGGCGGGGAAGGACATGGAAATGAGCTGCGACGAGGCAGTGGTAAGGGAACTGGGCGAGGACATCCGGGCGGACTACTCCGCCTCCCTGCTGAGCCTTGCCACCGGCCGCCGCATCGTGGCGGGGATGCCCCTTGCCTTCGGCGAGGGCGACACCGGCGGACGCATCCGGAACCTGCTGAACTGGAAACGGCCCCAGCCGTGGATCATCGCCGTGTGCGCCGTGGTCTGCGTGGGACTGATCGCCCTCTGCGCCGCCAATCCAAAGGGGAGCGGCATCCCAACGGAAGATCCCCCGGCGGACCGGACGGAAACCGGCCAGTGGCCCAGCGTGGAAGCCTACGTCCAGCAGGTAATGCTGTCCCAGACGGAAGCGCGATATTACGCAGAAAACGCCGACGGCACTGTCAGCGGCCAGCCCCATACCGCCGCAGTGACGGATCGAAAGCTGGAATATCTGACGAAGGGCGGCGAGGTGGCCGGACTGGACCCCAACGGCGTGTTGGAGGAATGGGAGTATTACTATCTGGTAAAGCTGGATGTGGACACGGCTTCGGTGGCGCTGGTAGGCGGACAGTATTATGACAACGAGGAATACTTCTCGTTAGATGATCGTCATGTAATAGTGGCCCTGCGGCACGATGACGGCAGCTACGACATCCTCTGCGATGACCCCATCAATGACGGCGGCGAGTTCTTCGGCTATCACAACACCATAGAGGAGGCCATTTATGACTGGTATGTGACGGATCAAAATTTGGATCTGCCGCTGTATGTGGAGGACTGGATCGACCAGATCAACTACAACACGGAAGATGGCAAGCCCGGTAATTATCCCGTCCACCGCTACGATGTGGACGGCGGCTACCTCTATATTCCCGGCAGCGCATGGATCATGGCGGACGTGACGGCCCATCGCAGTCACGGTCACTGGGAATGGTATTCCGGCTATGATACCGGCTCCATCCTTACGGTAGACCGGTTCACCCAGACCTTGGAGGACGAATATATTACTTCCCGGAAGCAGGGCTTCGAGCCGCTGGACGATACCAAGCAGATCTGGAAACGGCGGCAGGCCGGCATAAACGAGCGGTACTATTTTTCCCCCACCGCCGATGGGAACGGCTGCTGGCGGGTCTGGACTTTGTGGACGGATCTGGGCATCAGCGACTATCCCTACATCTTCATCGAGCCTCAGGTGATGTACCTCATGGCGGAGAGCTTCACGCCGACGGAGAGCCTTCCCGCCGCCGGCGCGTCCACCCGGACTACGATGACCTCCACCTACCGGGCGGAGGTGGACGGGCGTGCCGCGGATCTTACGGTCTCCTACACGGTGGAGCAGAAAAACGGCGAGCCGCAGCTCTGTTCTCTGGACAGCGCCCGGGCCAGAAACGTTCACGGCTGGGAGCAGGTACATCTGGCAGCCACGGTGGAGCAGCATCAGTCGCTGTTCGGTTCGGGCCTATATCAGTACCTCGTTCCAGTATTCTACGAGGCCGACCGGGGCAATGGCTGGGAAACCTTTCAGGCCGTGGTGGAGATCTCGCTGACAGGGCAGTACAGTCCCCGGCACACCCTGACGCAAGAGGAGCTGGCCGCCTACAACGCCGTTATGGACCCTGCGGTCCGGGATGAGAGCGGTGACATTGTGGACTTTCACATCCAGCCCTTCAGTTACTTCTTTTCCTCCTATTATAAAAATGTCAGGAACCTGAATTTTGAGGAATTTATCCGCTATTTCCCGGACAGCGGCCAGGCGACCGAGGCGGAATTTGAGGCGTTGAAAAAGCTGGATGACTGGCCGTTCAAGCGGGTGGCGAGCATGGAGGATATGCCGGTACCCATTCACCGGCACACGGTTTCCAGCATCAACGAGGTGCTGACCCGCTGGGGCGGCATTACCACGAACGATCTGGACACCGCCGGCGTCTGCTATCTGGAGGAATATGACGCTTACTATACATATACCTCAGATTTCAATATGTTCTATTTTATAGCGGAATCCGGCGAACAGGTCGGAAACTACGTTTATCTGCGTAAATCTGTTGAAAACGGAAATATTGCAGTCCTGACCCTGCGTCTGACGCCGGGAACGGACGAATGGCAGATCGTGTCTCACTGGCGTTCAGGCAGCTGAACCGCATAAAAAGTCAGGCGTTGGAAAACCAACGTCTGACTTTTACTATGTTTGCTATGTTCCTTTTTATTCGTCAGTCCTTTCGGTACTCCGGCTTCCAGAGCAGTTCCTCAAAGCTCTTGATATACACGTCGCAGAAGGAGCGCATTTCCTTCTCGTCCCCGGCGAAAAAGCTGTCATAGACCCCTACCACCCGCATTTTGGCGCTGCGGGCGCCCTTGCAGGCGGCAAGGCTGTCGTCAAACAGGGTACAGGTTTCCGGCTCCACGCCGTACCGCTCCGCCACCCCTAACCACAGGCGCTTGTCCTTTTTCTCAATACCCAACTCCTGAGCAAAGGTAACGGATTCGAAGTACTTCATCAGATCCAGCTTTTCCATCGCGGTGCGGCAGTGCACCGGCACGCTGGAGGTCACCAACGCCATCCGCCGGTTCTCCGCCTTGCACTGCTTTAAAAACGCCCGGACGCCGGGCTTCACCGTCACATGGGCGTAGGCGTCCTTGGCCAGCTCCATCCACTCCGCCATGATGTCTTCCTCGCTGTCGGGCAGATTGCAGAACTCCTTGGTGAACTTAGCCGCCAAGGGGAAAATGGTGTGGGCCACCCCCTCGTAATAGGCTTTTGTGTAGGGCAGACCCCTCCGGGCCAGAAATTCCCTGTCCACGTCCTTCCAGACATCGTTGGAATCAATGAGGGTGCCGTCCATATCAAATAAATACATATCAGTTCTCCTTTTCCAGCCAGAATCGCCACGGGAAGTCCTTGGCCTCCTCCGCATAGTCCACGCCGATCCGTGGGCCGGCGCAGATGTGCTCTGGTCCGGTCACCGGGTCCGTCAGCCCCACATCCGCCATGGAATCGCAGAGAAACAGAACATCCCCCTCCAGATCCAGCTTATTCTGGGCCGTGGTGAGGTCCAGCGCCTTACAGACCTTGCCGGGGCCGTTGAGAAAGTTTTTCCGCCGGTAGGCGTTCATGGGCGCATCCCCGAACCGCAGGTGCTTCATGGTCTCTGCCCCCGCCGCCGGTTCCAGTCCCCGCAGCAGCACGGCGGAAGGTTCTCCCTCCGGCTCCGTGACGAAGTTCAGACAGTGGTACATCCCGTAGATGAAATAGATGTAGGCGTGGCCGGGGGCCATGAACAGCGTTTCCGTCCGGGGCGTACGGCGGTAGTTATAGGCGTGGCAGGCCTTGTCGCACCGGCCCACGTAGGCCTCCGTTTCCGTAATGCGGCCCGCCAGCAGCTCGCCGTTCCGGTTCCGCACCAGATACTTTCCCAACAGTGCCTGCGCGATGGCAACGGTGTCGCCGTTGAAGAAATCATGGGTCAGCTTCGCCATAGGGCCTCCTTTATCAAATATGCAGAATTTCGCAGAAAAGCAGTAAAAATCCACAAAAACAGCCGCGTTTCCAGAACTTCCTTTGCGGCCTTCGGAGAAGTCGGCCAGCCCCTCTTGCGGCGGCGGCAGTTTTCCACTATAATCGCTACATTCGCGGTCTCTGTGCCAACTTTCGCGCAAGGCTGATCTGATGCGTCATTCTACGCTGCCTGCCGTCCAAAACCGGCGGGAGAAATTTTTATCATCATACCACATCCGGTGGGGAGGAGCAAGTATATGAAGCAGGGTTCTCTGCGTTCGTCCGCCTATGCGGTTCTGACGGCTTTCATCTGGGGCACCGCCTTTGTAGCCCAGAGCGTGGGCGCGGAACATGTCCCGCCGCTGGCCTTTAATGCCGCCCGGTCGGTGATCGCCTTTGTGTTTTTGCTGGTGCTGTGCGCCGTCATGCGATCCGGCCGCCGCCGGAAGGGGCAGGCTGCCTCCGTCACCCGCTCCCGGAAGGATCTTCTGCTGGGCGGCTTCTGGTGCGGCCTGACGCTGGGCCTGGCCTCCTTCCTTCAGCAAAAGGGTCTGGACACCACCTCCCCCGGCAAGGCGGGCTTCATCACCGCCCTTTACATCGTGCTGGTGCCCATTTTCGGCATTTTCCTGAAGAAGCGAGTACCCAAGGCGGTGTGGGTCAGTGTGCTGCTGGCGGTGACGGGACTGTACTGCCTGTGCATCACGGAGAGCTTTACCATCGCCCCCGGCGACCTCTGCGTGATGCTGTGCGCCTTTGTGTTTACAGCACAGATCCTTCTGGTGGATCACTTTGTCACCGTGGTAGACGGCGTGGAGCTGTCCTGCTGTCAGTTCTTCTTTGTCACGGCGTTTTCCCTGATCGGCTCCCTGCTTTTCGAGCATCCCACCTGGACGGGACTGACCATGGCGGCGGGAGCTATCCTGTATGCGGGTCTCCTTTCCAGCGGCGTGGGCTATACGCTGCAAATTCTGGCTCAGAAAGGCTCCAACCCCACGGTGATCTCTCTGCTGCTGAGTCTGGAATCCGTGTTCGCTACTATTTCCGGCGCGGCGATCTTGGGAGACCGCCTCAGCGGGCGGGAATATTTCGGCTGCGCCCTGATGCTGGCAGCGGTGGTACTGGCACAGCTGCCGGACAGAAAAAAAGCATAAGCCCTGCGTGTTTTTTTGGAAGCGGAGCCTGTTGGCTCCGCTTTTTTCGTGGACATTCGCAAAGGTATGTGCTATACTTTAGTCTGTATGAGTATGGAATCCATAACTGAGGTGAAAAATATGCGGATCGACGTATTAGGCGTTGGTTTTGATAATCTGACCATGACGGAAGCCGTGTCCCGCGGAGCGGCACTGCTGGAGGAACCGGGGTGCCACTATGTAGTGACCCCGAATCCGGAGATCGTGGAGGTCTGCCGGGAAAATCCGGCGGCCATGCAGGCCGTCAACGGTGCGGATCTGGTACTGCCGGACGGCATCGGCGTGGTAAAGGGAGCGGCCATGCTGGGAACGCCCCTGAAAGAAAAGACCCCCGGCATCGAATTTGCTGCGGGGCTGATGGAAAAGATGGCCGAGCGCGGGAGATCCCTCTATCTGCTGGGCGCCAAGCCCGGCGTGGCGGACATGGCGGCGGAACGGCTGCAAAAGCAGTACCCCGGATTGAAGATCGCCGGAACTCATGATGGCTACTTCAAGGAGGACGCCCCTGTGGTGGAAGCCATCCGGGAAAGCGGCGCGGACTGCGTGTTCGTCTGTCTGGGAGCCCCCAAGCAGGAGCTGTGGATGGCGCGGAACGGCCCCGCCACCGGCGCCCATTTGCTGTGCGGCCTCGGCGGAAGTCTGGACGTATTCGCGGGCACCGTGGAGCGTGCGCCGAAATTCTGGTCCGATCACGGTCTGGAATGGTTTTACCGCCTGTGTAAGGAGCCGAAGCGCATCGGCCGGATGATGAAGCTGCCGCTGTTTCTGGTCCATGTGCGGCAGGAGAAGGGAAAACGGAAATGAACGGACGTTTGATCGTATTCGAAGGGACCGACGGTTCTGGCAAAGCCACCCAGTCCCGGCTGCTGTGCGAGCATTTACAGCGAGAAAGCATCCCCTATAAAAACATCACTTTTCCCCGGTACGGCAAGCCCTCCGCCGCCATGGTGCAGGAGTATCTGGATGGCAATTTAGGCAGGCGCCCCGGCGATGTGAACGCCTACGCAGCGTCGCTGATGTTTTCCATGGACCGCTATGCCTCCTACAAGCAAGACTGGGGCGCTTTCTATGAGGCCGGCGGGCTGGTGATCGCGGACCGCTACACCACCTCCAACGCCGTCCACCAGGCGTCCAAGCTGCTGCCTGGTGAGCGAAAGGGTTTTTTGGAGTGGCTTTTTGATTTGGAATATGGCAAGCTGGGGCTGCCGGAGCCGGACCTGGTGATCTACCTGGATATGCCTACGGAGATCACGGAGAAGATGATGCGCCAGCGGGAAGCCGCCACCGGCACCCATGCGGATATCCATGAGCAGGACGAGACCTATCTGAAAAACTGCCGGGCAGCCGCCCGGGAGATCGTGAAGGACTGCGGCTGGACCGTGATCCGCTGTGCCAGGGACGATGCGCCCCGGACGGTGGAGGATATCCACAATCAGGTTTACCGGACGGTTAAAAAGCTGCTGTAAGGG
>DXUR01000097.1 GCA_019417795.1 Clostridiales bacterium
GTGGATGCGGCAGTCCTGCTGCTTTTTCGCGTTGAAGATGTGCGATTCGCCCACGACGCGCGCGCCGTTTTCAAACACGGCCTCGAGCTGTACATCCGCGTTCGTCACCGGCAGCACGCGGCCCGAGATCGCCAATACCTGTCCCATCATGGCGACGGCCTCTTCAAAGCTCCCCGCCATGCCGTTGAGCGCCGCAAGCAGCAGGTTTCCGAACGACTGTCCCTTGAGCTGTCCCTCGGGAAAGCGATAGCCGAGAAGCTGCTCCATCACAGGCTCGGTGTTCGCGAGCGCCTGCATACATTGCCGCACGTCGCCCGGCGGCAGAATACCCATTTCACGGCGCAGCACACCGCTGCCGCCGCCATCGTCCGCCACCGTGACGATGGCCGTTAAGCGGTCTGTATATTTTTTCAATCCCCGCAGCATCGTCGACAGACCCGTGCCGCCGCCGATGGCGGCGATCTTCGGCCCCGCGGCGCAGCGGGAGGACGCACTACTTTCATATACCATAGGGATTTCCCCTTCAAGCGCATATTTTTCTATGGTAAAGGTAGTATAGCAGGCTTTCACGCAAAATGGAAGTGGGCAAGCGATACAAGTTTTTTCATTTTTTGCGCTCAAAATGATAATGTTATACAAAATTCGTATTCTTCTGTCGATTTTTACTGATTCGATGTTTTCACCGCATTGTTGCTTTTATCGCCGCACTGTGGTAGGATACGACAGTAACAATGTCAAAGGAGCACTTTCATGGAACAGCTCACAGCCGCCCAGCAGGCGGCGGAATTGAACAAGAAGAATCTTTTTGCCACCTATAATCACATTGAAGCGGAATTTGTCGAGCCCGACCACGCGATCTTCAAGCTTGAGATCCGCCCCGAGAGCAAGAATCCCTACGGTATCGTGCACGGCGGCGCGATCTACACGATGGCCGACAACGCCACGGGCTACGCCGCCCACACGGACGGACGTTCCTACGTGACGCAGGGCAGCTCGATGCATTTTCTCCGCAACCAGTCAGAGGGCGTCGTGCGCGCGGACGCGAAGGTCCGCCACCGCGGCAGAACGACCTGCCTTGTCAATGTGGACATTTTAGGCGAGGGCGGCAAGCTCCTCGCCACGGGCGAGTTCACCTATTTCTGCATCGATCCCGATATCATGGCACAGAAGGCCGCGCAGCACCGCTGAGGAGGGTTTGACCATGGCATGTGCACTGCTTTACAATTTTAAGGACGCCGCACGGCTGCAAAAGGTCCGCTTCGCGCTCTTCAAGCTCGGTGTGAGCGGGCGCGTCGTCGCGCCGGAGGAGCTTTCGCAGCCGATCGGCTATCTCTGCGATCTTGAGGGCTTCTCCCCTGTCGAGGAAACCGTCGAGGGCGGCTTTTCCGACGAGATGCTCGTGCTCTGCGGTCTTTCCGGTCCGCAGCTCGACGCGCTGCTCTCGTCTCTTCGCCGCAGCCGCGTGGTCGTCGCGCTCAAGGCCGTCGTCACCGAGGACAATGCCGCGTGGAGTTCGCTCCAGCTGCACGACGAGCTCCGTCAGGAACACGAGGCGATGAAGGGTACGCGCCCCAAGGATGCCGAAAAACGCTCCGCGCACCGCAAATAACCCTTGCAACCGTGCAGAGCAAGCGGTATAATAATAAGGCTTCGAATCGAAGCCCTATTCAAGTATCAATAGTATCTGGGTATAGCGAAGTTGGTATCGCGCCTGGTTTGGGAGAATACGCCCAGCCGGATAAAATAACTTAATAACCGGGTGTAGCGCAGTTGGTAGCGCGCCTGCTTTGGGAGTGCCGTGGCGGTATCCGGGACAGGGCATGGCGAAACGTCGAAAAGCCTTGTGGCGCCTGCGTTTGCGGGACTTTCCCTTGATTGCCGAAAACGGCATAAAAGCAGCTTTGACCACAGGAATGACCACAGACAGAAAAATCTTTATTTTTACCGCTCTCCGTGGTATCATGGCAGAAAAGTGAATATCCGGGTATAGCGAAGTTGGTATCGCGCCTGGTTTGGGACCAGGAGACCGTGCGTTCGAGCCGCACTACTCGGACCAAAAACCCTCTGAAATCGTTGATTTCAGAGGGCTTTTCTTATTCTTTGTCTATTGCGGCGCAGGATTTGAGGGATTTACATAACTATCTCCAGTAAGCGACATCTTTTTTCGAAAAACGGAGAAGGAGATATTGTCAAAATCACCAAATTCAGATATAATAGATAAAATATATTTTCGTAATATATACTCATGCCAGCGCAAAATCTATTGGTACAAGGTGAAAGTCATGGAAACTATAAACGCAGTTTGGGAACATTCATACGGAGAGGATTGTATTCCAAATTTTTCCGCCAATATGGAACAACCCAGACATCGTTGGTATGAATTCAAAGAAGGTTTTAGTTTAACTCTGGTTGAACGTGCTATACGAGAGACCAAGAAGGATAATAAATCAACTTCCTTCACTGTTCTGGATCCCTTTTCTGGCTCCGGAACAAGTCCACTCACAGCATTGCAAAGTCGTTGTAATGCTATAGGCTATGAAGTAAACCCGTTTATGAGCTTTGTTGGAAAAACAAAATGCCAACAACGTACAAAATCGATTCATGACTATACGAAAGAGTTAAATCGCATCTTAGTTCAACGTCCATTCAGATTGAAGAGTCCTTTAGAAGGGGTCTCTACATTTACTGGTTCCGGAGAGAACGGGAAGTGGCTGTTTAATTTAGATGTACTCAGGGCATACGAAGCCCTATACCAGCACATTTCTCTTTCTGAATATAAAGACTTCTTCCTTCTGGCTCTAATCACATCGGCTATGCAATGTTGTAACGCAAAAAAGGATGGAAAATGTCTACGGTATTTAAAGAATTGGAAAGCACTCAACTATACTGGCGCGAACTTGCGAGATACTTTTAAGGCAAACGCATTGCAAATGATATCCGATTTAGAAAGAAGTCCGCTATTAGAGGGCACAAGAGATATTACGCAGGGGGATACCCGGAAACTGCTACAAGCGTCAGAACACGATTCGGCTGATTTGATTATATTTTCTCCGCCATATTTAAACTCATTCGACTACTCTGATATATACCGCCCAGAACTCTTCTTAGGGAAATTCGTTAAAGATAATAGCGAACTAATGCAACTCAGAAAGCAAACTCTGCGTTCGCATGTGCAATGCAAATGGGATAGAAAGGATAGCTCAACTTCGCCTTGGGTAACAGGTATTGTACAAAAACTCACAGCCAAACAAGATACCTTGTGGAATGCCAATATACCTCAAATGGTTTCTTCCTACTTTTATGATATGGAAGAAGTATTAAAGCAATCATATAGAATTGCAAAACAAAATTCTCAACTCTGGTTTGTCGTAAGCACCTCTGCCTATTCAGGAGTTGAAATTCCTGTTGACTTGATATTGGCAGATATTGCAACTACCCACGGTTGGGAATTAGATAGCGTCAATGCACTTAGGAAGTTGAGAACATCCAGCCAATGTGTAGATGAAAACCAGCAGAAAGTACGACTTAGAGAGTCTCTCATTATCTGCAGAAAGTAGGTAACCTTATGCCTGATATCTATTTGCCCAATATTATAAAATTGGAGCTCACAAATTTCTCTCTGTACTGTGAGCAATCTGTTGTTATGGATTTCTCTAAACCCGTATCATGTCTTATGGGAGCTAATGGCATTGGCAAATCCACTTTATTGAACTGTGTTAACTTTGCTATTACCGGCAGAATAAATCCGACAAATAAAAAGTTGAAATCTATCGACACCCTTGATCGAGGAAATAATTACTATTTACAATATTTTGACGGTAGAATTTCTGAAGTAGACAAAGATTATGCGTCAACGCGAATTGTTTTTATGCTTGGAAATAAAAGAATTGAAGTGGTGCGCAACTTCTTTCCCGATAATAGCATACTTGAATACAAACTTGACAATGAGACTCAAGATCCTCGTAACTACGAAGACGATGTGGTTCGGCTCGCTAATTTGAATAACTATGCGCAGTTTGTATTTCTGCAGCTGAAGGTCTTAACTTTTGATGAAAGTCGAGACTGTCTATTCTGGAATCCATCCATTCTTACTCCCACGATTTTCTTGTGCTTAGGTGAAAGCGTTGACAATGCAGAAAGAGCCGACGAACTTGCACGTGAAATTCAAAAGGTCAATTCGAGAATTCGAAATGTGCAGTGGGAGATATCAAAGCAATCTGCACGTCTGACTACTTTAATTGAAGAAAAATCCAAGACCGAAGAAGCACGCCCTCATTACGCAAGTGAAGATGAAGCGAGTGCTCAAAATGAATATGAAGAAATAATCAAAGAACTTGAAGAAGGCGAGTCCTATCATCAGGGTTATACAAAGGAACGGCAACAGATATATGCCAGAATCACAGAGCTAACAGTTGAAAAGGTTCGCTTAAGAAAAGAGTATGAAGAACATTACGCCGAGCTTTACGCCGGAAATGGGCACCTTTATAGAAATCCAATTATTATGGCATTGACATCAGATGGGTGCCCAATTTGTCATACTGCTCATCAAAAACTTCCTGAACACATCGAACAAGCTCTCAATCAAAATGTCTGTCCACTGTGTGGAGAGCATATTCCTGAGACAGCTTCAGAGCAAACAGAGATTATCGCTAAATTGGCAAAAATTGACAATAACTTATCGAAGATTGAGCACGAGCTTGAAGAATTGATTCTTCGTCAGCAAACAGTCGAAGAACAACTCGATAATTTGAAAAAGAAAATTGAAGAGTTGAAAAAACGCAAAGAAGATATCGAAAAGAAATGTTATAGTTTCCTGCTCGATGATGCGACAGATGATTCCTGGAGCAGCCGTATCAAGGCCCTGCAGGATTCGATAAGTGCGGTTGAGAGAGAAAAATTCAAACATATCGAAGATCGAGATCAGCTGAAGATGGAATACGACAATCTATGTGTAAGCTTAGAGAAAATCTATCGCAGAGTTCAAGTAGACTTTCTGCCCATTTTCAAAAAGTTTGCCAAAGAATTCACTGGATTAGACCTGGATATGACTTTAGTTTCTGTTACTGACGATGGCAGAAAAATGTTCAAATTCATTCTTCAAATCGATGATACGAATAGAGACAATGAGTTCGAGTTGTCCGAGTCCCAGCGATTTTTTATTGACATTGCATTGAGGATGTCCATTGTTACTTTTGTTTGTAGCAAAACAACCGCCTCAACCTCCATGTTAATAGATACCCCTGAAGGCTCTCTGGACATTGCGTATGAAACAAATGCTGGCTCAATGTTTTATGAGTATATTGCGGCAAATCAGAAGATGATTATTACTGCTAATTTGAATTCTTCTGGCCTGATTCAAACCCTTGCCGGCAAAACTAAGTTTGAGAAATTCGAATTGATAAGCATGTTAAAATGGGCAAAACTATCGTCTGTTCAAAATACACATTTCGAACTTTTCGAAAGGTCTATTTCAACAATTGAAAGTAAATTGGAGGGATAGATGTGAATATTTGTGCAAACTTTGATATTCTGTTTTATCTCTCTCACCCAAGAAATAAATACGCAGAACAAACGTTGTTTGAAATCAACACTATGCTTTACTTGGCCGAATTGCTCAGCATATATGACGGATGCAATGCTCAAAAATGGGGATACGGATTTGCACGAAATAAATATGGCGCTCCTGTGAGTATTGAGCTTATGGAAGAAGTAGAGTTCTTATGCGCAAAAGGTTATCTCTCAAAAGATAGTTCCGGATACTATCGAATTTCAGATACAGCATCTCTCAATTCGATTTTATCAATATCAAAATCCGGCATTCTGGGGTGGCGTTCCAAATATATCGAGGTGGTGTTTGACTCATTATTGACCAAATCTTTTCCAAGAGTTGTGCGTGCTGTGCAAAATGAGCCGGGTATTAGCCTTTTAGAGAGCATAAATCGAACAAGCACATTACTGGAATCGAGCTTAATAAATGCCCTTTATGAAGACTTTGGCGTATTGAAAGAAATAATCGGAGATCCACAAATCGACCTGGTTGTTCCGGCTTCTTTGTGGATTGATTATCTGTCTGTTCAAAAGCAATAGGAGAATATCAATGTTAGATAGAGAGACCGTAGAGCGGTTATTGCAAAATAATTTGGATGCAAAACTGAATAGCGAACTTTCAAAGTATGGATATCAGCTGGATGCCGCTCATAAACTCTTTCGTTTTATTACCAGCATTTTTGAGCGGACTCCTCCTGAACTCATTACATGGAAGTTTAAAGTTATTATGCCGGTTGGAGACTGGGACTTCAGTCAAAAAATCATCCTAAACTTTCATCGAATGAATGAAGTCTTTACATCTGAATGTGCATTTATAATTGTAGATAGCAATTTGTATCTGATTGAACCTTACGAGGCGGATTACTCTGGTCGTGATCATATTTGTTATCAATATAACGCCCCTCAAAATGAGTCCCTAACCATAAAGGACAAGCAGTTTCAGTTATCTGAATACTACGACTCTGCTATAACCAGTATTTTTGCTCAACCTACATATAAAGAACTGGACGAAGCAATGGACTATTACAATACCAGATATGTACGAGATTCCTCGTGCGCAGTGCTTTCACAAATATGGACAGACGAGGCTAAAAGAGAATTTGTTCAAAAACCAGAACATTTCATGCGAGACTCTTTATGGCAGTGCCTACAGAATATTTTACGGAACCATACTGTCAAGCGGGAGCAAATTGTTGATGCAACACATCCCGTTGACATTAAAGTAACTTGGCCCGCAATAAATAATGTTGCATTAATTGAAGTGAAATGGCTGGGCGATTCCGGCCAAACACAATATCGTGATGCACGAGCAAACGAAGGCGCAAAGCAATTAATTGATTATCTGGCGTCATCCGTCCAAGAGGAACCAGACAAACATTTCGTAGGATATCTAACGGTATTTGATGGGCGTCGCGGAAAGACAAGCAATCAATACGAGCGGCAAGAAATAAACTATAGATCAGAGTATTCTTCTCATCCGAGCATGAACTACAGAAGATTTTATATGGCGGAATGTGTGTGATCGTTGTTTGATTTTCCGTTACTATAGCAAACAGAAACTCACCGACATGAGTGCCAATGACTCAGCACCCATGTCGGTGAGTTTTTTACTTGTTCTCCTTCGTTTTCTTCGGCCCCTTCTTCCCCTCCGGAGCCTGTGGCGGAAGTGTACCTTCCGCCTTCTGGCGCTTCAGCTCCGCGAGTTCAGTTTTCATCTCGATGATCAGTACCTTCAGCTTCTCCTCGCACTCCTCGCGGGTGTGGGCGTAGACATTGCGGGCGTGCTTTTTACCGTCGGGCCATTTTGGAGAATAGCGTCCTTCAAAGAGATGGTCGTTAATCTGACTGACGCAGCCGGTGCCAGACCTGCGCTTGCGGCCCACGTAGGGCTTGAAGTCGGTCATACTCGGCTTTTCCGCCTGGGCCGGGGCAGTTTCCTGCCCCGGCTCCGAAGCGTCCTCCTGCGGCGCTGCTTTGCCGATGCCGCGGTCGATGTTGGCGGCGGCCGTGAGCCGCATGTCGTCGGTGATGTGGGTATAGATGTCCAGTGTGGTGGCCGCCGACACATGGCCCAGCATGGCGGAGAGGGTTTTCACATCCATGCCGTTTTCCAGAGCCAGCGTTGCGAAAGTATGGCGAAGGTCATGAAATCTAACATGCTTGCACCCCGCGTGTTCCAGGATGAACTGCAGTCTGCGGCGCACCACGCCGGGTGTAATGGGACAGTCCTCTTTTACCGGGGATGGGAACATCCAGCGGGAGTCCACTGTTTTCTTATACTCCCGCAGCACCGCCACCACGGCGGGCGGCAGGACGATCTTGCGGATGGAGTTTTTCGTCTTGGGCGTGCTGATTTGAAGTTGGCCACGCACATCGTAGACCTGCTTGTTCACATTCAGTACGCCGGTTTTGAAGTTCAGGTCATCCCATTGCAGCGCCATCAACTCGCCCCGACGCAGGCCGGTGGCCAAGTCCAGAAGGAAGACCTCGTAGTAGCCCTCAAACTTCGCTTGAATGAGGAATCGCTGCAACTCTTCTCGTGTCAGCACCTGCATCTCCCGCGCTTTCTTGGGCGGCAGCTTGCAGCCGATAGCCGGGTTCACGCGAATCAGTCCATCCTGCACCGCTTTCTCCAGTGCGGAGCGACAGGTGGCGTGACACATGCGCACCATTCGGTCGGACAGCCCTTCGCCGTACTTGTCGGTGAA
>DXUR01000098.1 GCA_019417795.1 Clostridiales bacterium
TGTAATCGCTGCGACGAAGGGCAGAGAGAAAAATTTGTTAACGTGACTGTTGTGATTTTGCTTGTGGTGCGAGTTGTGGCTGCGGCGTAGGGGATTCTTCTTTAGTTACAGCGGTGCGTTTTTTGAACCGCTGTTCGCGTCGATCCATGCGAGAAACTTATCCTTTGGGACAACGATCCGGCTGCCGATCTTGAGCGCGGGGAAGCCGTCGCTGTGTGCCAGCTCGTAAGCGCCGGCGCGGGAGATCCCGAGCACCGCAGCGACCTCCGCGACGGAGAGCATCAGCGGCAGCTCGTCATAGCTTGTGTAGGTGGAATGTTTCATCATTCGCTTCCTTTCCTCATGCGCCGGGTAGCAGATCCATCGCGGACAGCTTGCGCTGAACTCGCTGCCGCTCTGCTGCGCGCTCGACCGCAGATAGTTGGCGCGCGTGAAAGATTTCTACCGCTTCACGAATTGGTCTGAGGGTGTAGCGCAGGTTGCCGTTCTTCTTGATGCCGGAACGCATCAGGACAGAGGTTGGCTCTGTGGAGACGAGACCTTTCTCTGCAAGCGCATCGACGTACCGCATGACCGTATTCTTTGCGCGGCCAACGGCATTGCCGATGGTGGTATAGCTCGGCCAGCATTGATAGGTGCTGCGGCTTTCAAGACATCGGAGATAGGCATACACCACGATCTCACTTGCGTCCAGCCCGAGCGAGAAGATCTCGTTCGGCATAGTGAAATAGTTTTTGTTACTGAAATGATTCATGGGGTATCCTCCTGTTCGTCGGGATGGAAGAGTTGAATGAACTCTTTTGCGGAATGGACGATACCAAATTCCTTGAGCTGCTGATAACGGATCAGGTCGCAGAGGGTGCGCAGACTGATCTCCGCATACTCCAGCAGCTTATCGGTCGCCAGCATTTGCTGGTAGGCATCCAATTCAGTCGGCGCATCCGGAAATTGAAAGAAGGTGAGCAGTTCTTCTTCAGTTGGGACGCTGTCCGGTGCGTCATGCTGCATCTCCTGGCGGATGTAGTCAATGACCTCTCGCTCGACTTGGGATGTCAGGAAATGCAGCAGCTGTTCGTTTTGCTCGGATGGATTCATGGTCATACACGCTCCTTGTGTTCAGGTGAGACGATCGTGACTGCGGCCAACTCAGTCGGAAAATTTGTCTCTCACTGATAAGGACACTCAGAGTGCATTTGTAAACCGGAAAACAGAAAATTTTTCAAAAAAGCTGGGAAGCCCTGTCATGAGACAGAGCTTCCCAGCTTTTCATGTAGCTTTTTCAGTCGCTTTGATACCGCCATTCTGGAGATGCCGTAGATCTGACCGATCTCATCCATCGTCAGCTCACCGCTGTATCGGAGGGAGAGCAGGTCCTGACCTTGCACGTCCAGTTCCGCAATGGCTCCCCGCAGATTTTCAAGCCGGAGGTTCCTGAGCACCGCATCCTCCACGGGACGCTTGACGCAATCCGAACCGGACAGCACCGTTTCAAACTCACTTTTACTCAGGTGCCTTGCGTCCTGCTTCTCCTGCGCCTGTTCCCGTTTTCGATCCTGCTCAAGGAAGTCTGCGACCTCCTTTGGCACCGATACTTGCTCACCATTGTAGACGATAACGACGTTGTCGTTCATTTGTGTCCTTTCCGCTTTCGACGGAAGGGTACACACCCGCGCTGCCGGTACAGCGCCAAAAACTGTCGACCTTCATGGAACTTCCTGCGTACAGGGTGGTCATAATGCCCTACGGGGTCCATGAACGCCTGAGGTCACACTTACGGTGTGGACCTCACCGGAAAGCCGCGAGATTTGGCTTTCGCCTGTTACCAATATAAAGTGAACGCGGAGGATTGTCAAGGTAAGGCCGGCAGCGCAAAGGCAGGGGACGCCGTGCGCGGCGCCCCTGCTGAGTTGTAATAGAGTGAATATAGACTCACTACTGTGCGATTGGTCGGATCGACTTTTTCAAACACGGTCTGCAATTCGATTGAGGTCCTTGAATCTCCGAAGGTCCTGACCCTGCTGACAAGAGCGTCCAGCGTTTTCACATCAGGAACTGCAAAACACAACAGGACATTAAAGTTGCCGACCATGTGATAGAATGCCATGATCTCGGGCATCTGCACACAGAAGTCACAAAGCATAGGATACCCGGCAGCTTGTGGTATCGAGTAAAGAGACTATTAGAATCTCCAACGGCGGCTATAATGACTTTTTGGATGCAATCAACGTTTTCACTCCAAGGTGTTTCCCTTAAAGCGCCTTCGCCTCTTATCGTTAATACTCCGCCTTTTAGTTCCCACTCAATGCCATCAATGGTTCAGCTATCTTCACTTTCCGCTTCTGCGCCGTTATGAGTTGAGCTATCTGTTGGCCGTTCATGGCGCTCTCACAGCCAATGCAGAAAAAATCCCTATTACAAGCAGAGACCCCAAAAAGAATGCCTTTTTCATACGATTATCTCTACTTTCAAGAGACGCAGCCATGAGTAAAACTCCAAAAGAGTAGTAATTGCAATGGTTCCCAGACATGGCTTCAACCGAAAATCATTCCATTGATATAGAAAGCGGAGCCCCTTTTTGGTAAAATTGACTTGAGAGAAAACCAACCAGAAAGGGGCTGACCGCTATCTACCGACAGGAAATCATTCAGGATGTGACGCTGTTTACATCCCAAAGCGCCGCCATGTTTTACGACAAGCTTTTCAGCAGCTTGGACTTCACGCTGCCCAGGGCGGCAACCGGTATGTTCAATATACTTTTGCAGGCTAATCCATTTCTCGATACCGCGCCGCGATTTCTTCTGTAATCGGCAGAAGCTGACAATCTTCAAGCGAATACACCTGATCGCATAACTGCTCAATATCCTTATAATGGTGTGAAGTCAGAAAAATGGTCTTGCCTTCTGCTTTCAGCATACGGATGATTGTCTTTACATCCTCATAGGTTTTGTAGTCCAGCGCGTTAAAAGGCTCATCCAAAATCAGAATATCCTGCCCCTCCATAATCGCCTGTGCAAGCCCCAATTTCTGCTTCATGCCAAGAGAATAATTGTCTACTTTCGTTTTATTATCAGGGTCAAGCCCCACTTTGCTCATGGCCTGTCGGATTTCTTTTTCTCCAATTTTCCCTTGAATGTCCGCAAGGAATTTCAGATTTTGAAAACCATTGTAAATACCGATAAAGCCAGGGGAATTGATAAATACTCCCAAACTTTCGGGGAAGTCGCAGCCATTTTTACCAAGCTGGTTTCCGCGCACATATACGCTGCCCTGATCTGGCTTCTCAAAGCCGCATATAATCTTGAACAGCACCGACTTTCCGCTGCCGTTAGCGCCAACCAAACCAACAGTTGTTCCCTGTTCTACAGGCAGGGAAATATTCTGAAGAATTGCCCTGCCGCTAAAACTTTTTGATACATTTTTCACTTCAATATATGAACTCATATTCTGTCCTCCTAATTCAATATTTTCTTGTAGCCCCACATAAGAATTCCTGCAATCATCAGCGTTAAAATAGCGGCCTCTATACCAAAGGCGGACACAGCGGAAATTCCAATTCCCGGTTCCACAACAGAAATTCTTGTCAGGCTGGAAAGGCCAAAGGGCGAATAAGCTACCCAATTCCCCGGAAGGATACAGAGCAGATTTCCCGCCACTAACACAAGGAAACCGATTGTAACTTGTCTTGTGGCAATGTAGATGCCGAGCACAATCAGATATTGCACCAATATATCAAGGCACTTCATTAAAACCGCATAGAGCATAAGCCTGAAAGAAACGATTGTTAATCCAGTGCTGAATAGGGATGCCCCTATAAGGCCAGCCATAAGCCAAAAGAATGCATATATTATGAGAAATTTTGTACTGACTGATAAGATCCCCTTCACTAAATGTCTACGGCTTTTTGCACGCACAGAAATAAAAATAGATTGTCCGTTTACCGTATGTTCCACAAAAGCTGCCAGCAGGTATAGCGGTACACCGCTGGTAATAAGCATTTCCAGAAATGGGAACACCTGAAAATATCCTGTTCCGTGTCCCGCAAACAGCGAATATATCCATTCTGCGTCGGATTCTGCGGCGCCATATCCCAGCCCTTTATAAAGCGTAATTCCAACCACAACGGCCAGAAGAATCAGAATATTGCGTTTCGTCATCAGCTCATAGGAATAGTACGCGGCAATACCGTGACATTTCAGGCGAAGTTGGGGCAAATGCCCCCGCCATGCGAACCGTACAGAAAACATAATTGTCAGCATGAATAGCAGCAGCGTGAATCCTGTACTCCATGGACGAGCAGGCTCTCCAAAATTGTGGTGTAAAATCAGCAAATGATTAAAACTCGTCAGCGGAATATTTTGAATTGCCGGAAGCTTGATCCACACAGCCGAGAGGACATAAAGAACGATTACAATTCGGATCGTCCACTTTCTCCCAGTGAAATGTCCAATCCACATACAGATTCCAAATATCAGCCAACTTCCAATAAGCTGATAGAGGGTAAAACAGACAAATGCCTGCAAGGGACTGGCAAAAAGCTGTTCCAGAGTGGAAAATAACTCGGCTTCCATTGCACCCGCAGCAAGGTTCCATTCGTTGCCTAAAGGTAATCCTATACCAGACAGAAGAATTGCCCCAGTTTGAACAGCCGTCAGAATGACTGCAATCAAACCGACCCCAATCCATTTTTTCAGAAAATAAGAATGGTAACTTTGAAACCGTAAGATTACTGGCTCTCCATCGTCATCAATAAAGGAAAAGCAGCTTAACAGTACAATCGGCAGCACAAAATAGGTCAGATAGTAATGGTCTGATACCGCCGACAAGATGTGCCGCTCGTATGCAATACCTCCGTTTAACCTCCCGCTGATGGAAAAAAGTATACATCCGGTAAATAGGGCAAGCGACTTTCCATATCCCCACAAACGGAGATTCTTTCTGATAAGCGCAATCATAACGGACTCCTAAATGGTTACGATAGCATTTTTCTTAGAAAGGAGAAACGCTGTCAGGCCAATCACAATGCTTAAAACGATTGGGCCAAAGAAGAAAGAGAAGATTGACACGACCTCTGGATTGACTGTTGTGGGATCAAAAGCTACGACCAGCCGCAGTCTCTCCAGGCAGAGAATAGCCAGGACAAAATTTTCTAAAATGGAATACATAAACGGCCCGGTAAGGATTACAAAAATGTTCTTGCAGTATAAAGCGAGGACAAATCCGAAGGTCATTACAAAAAGGCTGACTATGCCTCTCCAAAGGGACAGGGCAACTGCATATAACAGCGGGGTCTTTATAAATGCGTTTTCAAATATATGACTAAACGGATTTTCAACAAAAGGAACCACTGGCGGTTTCACATAGAGGGCAAACACCGCCGATAGTATATAAGGAATCACAATAATATAAAGGGTTCCCAGCGCATATGCAATCCATTTGGCAGTCAGGTACTTCTTAATTTTCACTCGCGGCATGACATAGAGCAGGAAGTTGTTTTTGCGCTCGTAATACAAATTCCAGCATAGCGGCACCACAACAAACAGCGGATAAAGCAGAGAAAACAGTTCTGTTCCAACTTCCCATGCCTCTAAATCGTAGTGCAGTACATAGTTTTGGTAAATTGTGCAGGACAACACACCCATGGCGATTGCCAGAAGAACCGTTGTCAATAGCACCGGCAGAAAAACTTTTTTCCACTCATTTCTCACAAGGCCTATCATATTTCATTCATCCCTTTCTTTGTTTTTTCCAGTATATCGAAGGCTTTCAAGCGCTTCAATAGGTTGGAAACAAGAGAGGGTTTTAAGGGAACAAGATAAATTTCGTTCCCTTAAAACCCTCGTTCATACCCCTTTTTATGGCATGAGTACGCCAAAGACAACATAATTTTCATTTAAAATGGATTCGTTGCGGGTCAGGATTTTTCCATGATACCGTTCCGTCATGCGTAGGATGTTATACAGACCAAAGCCGTGGCCGTCACGATTCGTCTTTGTTGTTACGCCTTTTCCAAACAAGGCCATAAATTCAGTATTTGACAGTGGCGGAGCCGGATTGGAAACTGTCAACTCCAGAAAATCCCCCTGTTTCTTGCTGGATAAAAAAATTGTACTTCCTTTCGGTGAAGCCTCGATTGCATTATCCAATAAAATCCCAATGACCTCGATCCATTCTGTTTCCGGGGTGACAGTTTTCTTGAAAAGACCATGTAAAGATAATTCTATGTGATGATTTGCCGCTTCTGCCTGCTTTATTTTTCCAAACAGCATCCCGGCAATCATTTTGCTGTCACATGAGAGCAGTTCCCTGTCATTAAGACTGATTCCAATACTTCCCGTGAGAGCCGTCACTTCTTTCCGGGCTTCTTCTATAGTATCAGCAGAGGTAACGGCGGCTTCAATCGCCATCATCCGGTTATTAAATTCATGCTGCCTTGCCCTAACCTGTGAGATCAATTCTTCTACAATGGGCACATACTGCTCAATCATGTGGATTCGCTTTTGCTCCTGAATTCGACGCTGATGTAGGAACAGCAATATACTGTCCAGCAGCAGTACCGCAAGGATCAGTATATTAATTATCCATAGATTGGCAAGAAGCCTATCCACATCAAAAGAGAGAATCGAAAGCACTGTCATGAGAAGCAGAGCGATATTGGAAGATACGATCAAAACTGTAAAATCGCTTCTTTGGACGAGCTGATGGATTAGGTCGAAAAACGGTGTGAACTCCAGTACAACTATAAGGCACAATGCCGTTATACGGCTACTCAACAGGAGTAAAATATCCGTAGCTCCGCAAGCGGCAAAAAGAACCGTGCACAGACATTTGACGAACAGGAAAACGGAGAAAGCCGCCATTGTGCCGCAGAAAACCGTGCCGCTGGATTTGGAGCCGAAGAAAATACTGCTCAACAACAATACTGCAAAAATCAAAAACAGCAATCCAACAATATTGTCTGCTGATAGTATTTCAAAACCTTCACTGCGGAAAGATGCCGTCATATTTGCGCCAATAGAGAAATCCACTCTCGGCACAACACAAAGTACAAGAAGAATAGGAAAAACGAAAAAATCCTTTGCCTTTATTTCTGCTTTTTGCCGGAAAACGACTTCACAGCAGAGAGCCAGTATTCCCGCATCCAATCCCAACTGTATCAGATTCATTAGAAAGTCCATGCTTACCCCCACAATTCGGCCTGATATTTATTTCCGACGGGGATTGTATCTGTAAATCCTTTCAGACAAATCTTCCGCCCAGATTTGTCAATTTTCTCGATATGGGATTTGTTCACGGCATAACTCTTATGGCACTGAACAAATGCTGGATCATCAAGCAACGCCAATAAACCAGACAAAGTGTACCCGGAAATCGTATCTTCTTTGATGCCGGACAGACGGCTACTGGTATGGATCACAAGTTTTTTTCCAAAGGCTTCGATATAGGCAATATCCTGTGTAACATATTCTAAGATAAATTGCTTTTGCTCAATCTGAATGGTTTTTGCTTGTTGGCTCATCTGTTTAGACAATCCCAACGCGTCACGAAATGCCGTTACAAATTCTTCTTCGCCAAATGGCTTTACAAGAAAACTGTAACACTTCACATCTCGATAAGCTGAAAGTTCTTCTCCTGCCAATGCCGTTTCAAAAATGATCGGCGTATATTTATATTCCGGCAATTCGCGGAGCTGCTTTGCTAAATTTGTTCCTTTATAGTCCTCTAACTGAATATCAAGGATAAACAGGGAAATATCGTTCGCTTTTGCGTATTGCAGGGCATCGCCTGCTTCGGGAAAAGAAACCACGTCCAATTCAGCGAATATTTTATTGATATATCGGATTATCCTTTTTACTGCATCTGGATTATCCTCTACTAATAATATTTTACTCATTATGATGGTTCTCCACTATTATCTTTGAATTTTACAAATCAATTATAGTATAATCTTTTTCGCCCAAAGGTACAAGCAGCAAGGGTTGAAATTAGATAGTCAGGCAAACGAAATGATACCTCGTTCAAATAATGGCACCTGAAATGTAAAATCCATTTAAGATGATTTTTACAGTCTACTGATTTGTTGTATGGAGAGGATAGGGCGGTAGTCGTTCTCTTTAGTTGGTACAAAATAAGCATAGCACCCGAAGCGTATAGGAAGCCTCGGAGGCTATGCTTATTTTTGTTATAATGGGAGGGCAATGGATGGACGGTCTCTTTGATGA
>DXUR01000099.1 GCA_019417795.1 Clostridiales bacterium
TCGTCATATTTATTGATTCCATCAACATTTCGTTTTTCACTTTTGCCTCAGATTCCATCATTTCTTCTGCAAGAGAAGATGCCGAGCCTCAATGGTAATCATTGAAAGTTGTGTGCATTTCTTGATTCTGCCATCGGGTACTTCGTCTATGATCATCCAAAGCGAAATTTCAGCCTTGGCGAAGTTGATATGCTCCATGGCTTCCTCTATTCTATAGCATTTTCCGCTCTCGAAAAGGTTATTTAAGAGCTTCCGGAAATCCTGCAATCGCGTTCTATCCATAGCCTTCACAGCCTCCTCTCTGACATTAATATCTGCTTCGTTTACATCTCTACGAGCATCTGTTAATTCAGCCATCTCCAAATATATCGTTGCAGAATTCGCTGAAGTCAGGGTTTGGGGCGGCTCTGAAGGCTTCCCAGTCTGCTTGCGCTTCTGCGAGTGTTTTGAAATTCTTTTCTGGTTCGGCCAATCGATTCCACATCAGCGGCAGATCGTCGACCTCCAGCATTTCAGGGAACCCCCACAGCATACCGCCTGCCGGTGTTTGCTCGTTTGGATCTGTGCCATACTTGAGACTGTAGAACTTGGCCATGAAGCATCGGTAGTATCGGTCTTTACATCGTAGCCAGAGGTGTTCGGATTCCACCTTTTCACAACTCATGAAGTACGGCCACTGCCAGGTGTTGAGATGCTCCCAAGCCAGTTTTTCGGCGGTATAGCTCTCTCGGTAGAGCAGGGTCACCTTATCGAGGAAGCGAACCTCCTGATAAGCAACATTGTGGGTGATGTTGTGCTGCCCCGATTGGTATGCGCGGAAGGTTTTGGTGAGTGAAGAGAATCGCTCAGCAAAGCACTTCTCAACCTCGATGGCCTTTATCCACCCTTCCAAGTCCGACATAGTCCCGAAGTAGGCTTTATCGAAACTGGTGAAGGATGCTGCGGAGTAGTCATCCAGCAGGATTCGATAGTATTGTTGGTCACTCATTATCATTCCTCTGCAATTTCGAAGTCGTGGAACAGGAAGTGGAGTTTGTCGACCCGTTTGCTGATGTGCCAGTGGCCACAGTACCAGCGCTCGTAGTAGAGGCGGCTCTCAATGTTGTCCAGCCACTTTTCGGTGGAGTCATCTACACTGTCCTGATTGATCATGGGCAGGAAGGCCTCACGGGGGATGTACTTGTATGGACAAGTATGAGACAGCACCGTGTCGACTACAAAACCACACTCTTCCATCTTATGCCAGCAGGCTTCCTTGATCTCATCGGAAGGCTGTTCGTCCGGCCACCAATTGAAGCCTCTCATCAGCCGATAATACTTGTCCACACTGTAGGCACCACCCAACACAAGGTGCGCTCTGCCACCCAGCGTGAAGACCTCACCGTCCCTGGCGAAGAGCAGCTTGGGATAGGCCTCTTCATCTGGATACTGCCGACGAAAGATTTTCTTTGGGCGCCTCTTTCATGACCACGATGTGGAAAGAATTTGAAGCCCACCAGAGACGAGCAAATGCGATTTGTCGCGCAGAGCAAGATTACAAAGGACACCCTCTCATCGATTTTCTCTGTGATGATTTATTGGACAATCCGTAGGAAGACTCAGTACAGTGTCCACCAGTAATCAAACAGGCGGCGGTACTCATTGCCCTTCCTCACAAGGTCGGTGCAGCGGCGAGTTTTCTTTGACGTCAGCCGCTTCATCCATCGCTGACAATGGCTGTGCTTCGGATATTTGATGTACTTGCCAGAGTGCAGGAGCGTAGTGCTATCAAAGCCGCAGTCCACATACCCGGCGTGAGGAATATAGTATCTCTGGATGATCCGCAAGAGTCGGTCATCCTTCTTCACTCGGTTCTCTCGGGCATACGGTCTACGGCTTTGCTTCTGCTGGGTGGGATTCTCACTCAGCAAATTGGTGATCTTCTCGTTTAATTCGATTTCTGTCATAAGCTTTACCATTCGGTACGATGCGCGTAACAGGCGAGATGCCATTCCAGGAGCCTCGCTGTTTTGCGTTGTACTCCTTTCTTTGCTTTTTGCTCTGCTTATGCAGAGGGACGAGCTTCCTCATGTTGTAATTCACCTCCTGACTTCCAGACTGCCGCTATCTTGTTTTTGAGTCCTTCGCAGAACTGAATATAATCTGTATGACCACGCAGGAGCATCTTTCGAGGTAGTTCATTCATGGCGCTTTCGAAGGCTCCTGTATCACGCTTTCTGCACTTACAGAAAATTACGCAATAGGGTCCGTCCGGGCAAATGTACTCCTGACCGAACCACACGCGGACTTCATTCTTGACAAAGAGTTGGTCTGCCAGATAGTCTGTCGTGTCAATGATTGCGTAATAGGAATACAACAGAGAAAACTTTCGGATCGTCCAGTAGTTAAGATTCCGTTCCTTTTCCATTTGAATGCACCTCGAAAATATAACATTTAGATTACATCGGGCCGAAAAGTCTTGCTTTTCAAAATCAAATAGATTATTCTTAAATACTTCCCACTGGGAAATCTTGAATGGAGGCGATTGCCATGATGAAGAAGCCTTTTCCGGTCATTGACCCTGTAGCCACCGGCGCAAACATCGTGCGTCTGCGTGAGGATCGGGGACTCACTGTCCGAGATCTGCAAACCTACTTTGGCTTTGAAGAGCCTCGTGCCATCTACAAGTGGCAGACTGGCCAAAGCCTTCCGACCGTCGACAACCTGTACGCTCTCGGTGCCTTGCTCGATGTAACTATGGATGAGATCCTGGTGCAAACGAGGCCAAAATTGAATATCTTAGTGAATGAGCAGCAGACCAAAGCAGCCTGCTGCTCTCCGCGTTTTTGGGGTAGATTGACACAGCTATTGGGGGTGCGACGGAAGTCTAAGATCATTTGAACCATTTGTTGTGCGGGCTGTGAGTGTTAGGGTTCTGCAAGCAGAACGGCAGCATTCAGTTTCCAGCACGATCATTATGCCTGTTATAGCAATAGGATAACCAATCCTATTTTCGCCCGATTAGAGGCGAAATCCTCTTTCGATGGAGATGTAAGTTTGTGCTGAACGGAATATCGAGTTAGCGAGGATCGAAAGACTGCAGTGCGGTGATCGCTGCTTGATACGGAGCTTGACCTCTTCGGTCTCAAGAGGGTTTTATCCTCTCAATATCCGTATATGGAGCAGTTAAAGACTGCGTGTCTTAAGTATTTATAATCCAAGACTTTCATCTTGCTTAAAGTGTGCAGCACTATAGTTCGTCTGCACCTGAACCGGTCGCCACTCCCTCTTATTCCGTCGCCCCCTCAATAGCTGTGTTCCCCTTTAAGACAGCAAATCAGGCGGTGGCCTGTTTCACTGCGAAGGCCTCGAAGACATCCGAGAAGGTGTCGTTCACATCGAAGGGGGCTTCATAGGCCACCTGGGTATTGACCACTGCCGCATCGATCTGGCCGGAGATCTCGTCGGACTTCTTGCTCAGGTCAGCACACATCTTGCGCACCTTGTTGCGGTCGAAGTTGATGGTGACCACCTTCTTCACGTCGCAGCGGTAGGAGACCTGATTACCTTCGTTGTTGAAGCGAAAGCCGGTGCCACCGTTAGGGATCAGCGTTTCGGAGTTACGCACCTCGGTCATGCGGCGGAACAGACCGGCCAGTTCCTGACGTGTGCTGTTGAGTCCAATCTCGCCGTCGAGACCAGCCTGCAGGTCGAGAGTGGCCTTTGCCTGGTAGATGGCGGCGCCCAGTTTCTCTTTCTCCGTCATCAGATAGAGCAGGAACTCAGCCACGCAGGTGATTTGTTCGCTGTATTCGGAGGTGGGCTGGTCGACAGTGACTTCATCCTCGGCCTCGGGCATCACCTTCTTGCGCAAATAGGTGTTCTCGACCTTAGTGATGTTCCGAGAGGAGCTCAGAATGTCCTGCGCAGTACCCATCAGGGTCTGTAGCTTGTTCTGGAACCGGAATGCGTCTTTCATGTTCATATAGCAATCAACTCCTTCGTTTGTTGTTTCACTGACTTCATAATAATGTGGATTTACGCGTTTGTCATTGAACTGCTGGTTCAATCTGCTTGTTTATACTTCTGGGGCTCAGCGACACATTGGTAGAGGATGGCTCCGCACTGTCGGCAGAGGAGATAGCGAAGGCGATTTCCTGACAGGCCACGCTTGCGGAAGGTGACTAGTGCCTCGCCATGCTGCCAGCCCTCACCAATGTCACGAGAACCGCAATACTGGCATTGCGTAACAGGAAGTTTGTTCTCCATGTTGTAGCTCCTTTCTCGGATCATTTCAAGGATTCTTCGATTTCATAGCCACCGCCGAAGATGATGGTGAGTTTACCGTCCGAGTGTACTTTAATGCACTCGATCATCTGCCGGACGATGGAGTCATCATATTGATCGCTATTCTGTTCCCTCTGCTCGATCACCTTCTGGATCTGCTCGAGACGCTCTTGCCGGGACATATCATTGGCTAAGCTGTCCTGGATGGCGGCGATACGGCGGTTAAGCTGCTCAATCTGTTCGGAGATTTCTTTAAATTCATCCTCGTTGCTTTCCATATCACCGCCGCTCTGGATTGTCTCGTTGACCAGAGTCATCATGCGCTTGTTAAGCGTCTCGACTCGTCTGGTGAGCAGGTCAATCTCATCTGAGCCGCCGTTGATGCCGATGGCATCGCCAATGGTGGCTTTCATCAGTGTCAGGTATGTGGACTCGTTCTCTGCATTGAATCGTTTTAGGGCTCGCACAATGGCGGCGTGGAGGTCGTTTTCTTGAACCGTGATGGAGTTAAGACAGTATTTCTTGCCGTAATCCAGTCGATTGATGCACCGCCACACGATACGGCACTAGCCGTGGGATGTCCATGTACAACGACGGTAGCCTCGCTGGGTAAAGACGCCGCCTTCGGATTCCCTGGCTTCCCGCCCGATTTTGGCAAAGTCCAGATGTTCATAGATTTTGTCAGGAAGGGTTTCATATTCTGGCATAAAGCCGTTGCCAGCGTAAAAGCGGCCAAACTGTTCGTCATCGAATACATCGCTGACCACATGGCAACTCTCTGTGCTGTGCGCAAAGTTGATGAGTTCTTTCACGCCAAAGGGTTCCGGTTTTTGCTCGGCCATCTTCACTAATCCCTCGAAGGCAATGGAATCAACACGGTCGAAGACCGCGAGTTTCTGCGCCAAGGCATTCAGTTCCTCCAACATCGTGTATTCGTCGAAGTGAGGTTCCAGATATCCGAAGGAGCCATAGTTCAGGATTTCCTGATATACGATCTCTTTTGTGCTCTTGATGCCGATCTCGTCTAAGGCATTCAAAAGCCGGTAAGGAGAGGCAGGGAGATCGATTTCAGCATACCGGCCATCGGGCGCTCTATTTGAGCCGATGCATGCTCTCATTACACTACGCAAGGGTCATCCCTCCTTGCTGAGGAACATCCTGCTCATATGCTGCAGGATTGGCGCCTGGTACATTCCAGCCAGCTAATCCCGTGAGTTTTGTTATCCGAGGAGTTTCCCCGAATACAAGGAAACCCCGCGGGTATACACAAAAGTTACAGGATAATCTATTCTCGTAGAAACCAAATAACATCGGTCTTTTCATCTCCTTTTTCCTTTTCAGGTGCTGGCAATTTTGCAGGGAGGCCGCGTTCTCGTAAGATTTTGTTTGCTTGATCTGAGGTAACGGTGGCATAAATCATGGTGGACTGAATAGATGAATGTCCCAAAAATGCTTTAATTGCAGGCAGCGAACATCCGCATGCCAGCATATCAACTGCAATCGTATGGCGAAATGCGTGTGGGGTATAGGCTTTTTGCTGGAATAACCCTGGATGTAATTTTTTAGCCATATTCACATACTTGGAAACAACTTCCTCTACACACGAAATCGTCATATGCTCGTTTCGCTGGCTCGAAAAAACATGACGGTTTTTGTCTCCATAAAATAAACCTGCCTGTTTGAAATGAACTCTCAATAGATCTGCACATTCATTGGGGATAACAATTCGCCGGGCCTTGCTTCCTTTGCCCACCAAGCGCACACGGGTTTCTACACCAAAAGTAACATCATTTGCAGTTAGGTCGCAAAGCTCCTGCGCTCTGGCGCCGCTTGCATAGAGAAAACTCATGAGGACAACATCTCTCCGCCCGCAAATTGTTTGTCGATTTGGCAATGACAATAATATCTGCATTTCTTCTGGCAAAAAGAATACGACATCATCTCCGCTTCTTTTAGAGGCCCTCTTTCTCTCGGTTCCCAGAACGCAAGACGAAAATGCTCCGGCAGATACCACATCTCTTCTCAATGCGAATTTAGCAAAGGAAGACAGCGCAGCAAGGCGTTGGTTCCTGGTTTGTTTACTGCAGCCGCGTGTGGTTTCTATCCATGACAAAAATTCATCAACTATACTGCTGTCCAGTACAGAGAACGTTACTTTACCCGCAGGGATCCCCTTTTCTTCTTCTAAGAAAATGAAAAAGATCCGCAAGGCTGCTTTGTAAGATCGGATTGTATTTTCACTGACACCTTTCGTGTCTGGAAGATAGCTGTCAAAAAATTCGGTCAACAGCCTTATAAATTCCATACCTCGCTTCATTCGTCAATCACCTCCGGGAAGATATTGTGCTTCCTTGTATAGTCCGTAATCAGAGTATGGTCTCGCTGGAAAAAATCGTAGTTTGCCTGCAAGTATTTATCGGTCTCTCTTAGGTCGCAATGTCCGAGATATGTGGATATGAAAGGAACGGCATCGGCAAAATCAAGCGGCGTTTGCAGTAATTGGTCAAATGCTTTTGCCACAAATGTGTGCCTGAAGCAGTGGAGGCACGGCCCGCGCTCATATTTCCGTACCCGTTCAAAATCAATGCCGCAGTCCTGTAGAAGATGTCCCATCCTTTTCCGGGCCCACTCTGCTGAATAGCGTCTTCCGCTGGTGCTATTTACAAACAGATATTCTCTCTGTGGTACAATAGATAAATACGCTCGAATGAGTTCTGTCAGTGAAATATCCATAGGCACATACCGTTGCTTGTCATTTTTGGCGTGTCGGACAAATAGCACCCCTAAATTCAAGTCTATATCTCTCGTTTCCATCTTCAACGCCTCATTTCTGCGCAAACCGCATCCGTACAGCATCCGTAATAAAATACAAAATAGGACTGCACTTTCTGGATTATAATCGCTATATGGAAGACTATCAGCGGAGGCTATCATTCTTTTCCATTCTTCATCGCTAAAAACATACGGCGCATAGGTATAAGAACACCGCGGGTATTCCGGTTCAAATGCGGTAATGTTTATAGAACGCAAATATTTTGAAAGCCCCCTGTAGCGTGCAATGTAGCTTACTTTATTTGCGCTTGTACCACATATCGTAGAAAGCCATTGGTTGATAATGCTTTCACTGAGACATTTTTCGAAAGTATGATTTTGCAGCAAAAAAGAATCCAGACTCCTAAGCATGATTTCATGGTTATGTGTGCTTCGCCCAGCCGATAAAAGCAACTGTAGATAATTGCTAAACTCAACAGCCAGGAAACTTTTGAAATCATTTTTCATTGGGAACCCTCCCCATGTTGCTTAGCCACTCTTTAAGTTTATCTGTTGCTGGAGGGACGGCAACTGCACACCGTCTAAGGTTTTCAATATCCAGTCGGACATAATTGTTAAAACAAAGCGAGCTTTGATGCCCTAAAACCTTTTGTACAACAGAATAGGGAATATCTTCTGCCACCAACTCCGTCGCCAGGCTCATGCGCAGTGCGTGCGGGCCAGTTTTTCTCCTGTCGGTGTCTATACCTGCCTTCGCCAAATAGCGAGACATTTCATGATGCGCTACAGTTTGCCCAATTGGTGTAAACGGACATTGTACCCGTAAAAATATATTCTCACTGTCCGAACTGGGACGGCCCTTTGTTAGATAGGCTAAAAGAGCTTCTTTAACATCCGGTAAAAGTTCCAGTCTTGCAGATACACCGGTTTTTTTCTGAACAAATTCGATGGTATTTGTATCCCAATGAATATTTTTCTTTTTCAAGTTGCAGATATCAGA